>CAZUOS010000296.1:0-2503 GCA_964621415.1 uncultured Azospirillum sp. | reverse complement strand
CGTCACCCCCTCTTACACACCCGGCGTCACGCCGACAGACCTGCCGCGCGTGCTGCCCAGTTCCGCGGTCGAGGCCATGCGCGAGGCCCTGCCCGCCTTTGGCCGCAAAATCCATGGCTACGATATGGCCGACGCGGTGATGACCGGCGTCGAGACGCGTACCAGCTCGCCCATCCGCATCCGGCGCGATGGCGAAAGCTACCAAAGCCTCAACACGTGCGGCCTCTACCCAGCGGGCGAAGGCGCAGGCTATGCCGGGGGCATTTTCTCCGCCGGGGTGGATGGCATCGAGGTGGCCGAAGCCGTCGCCCTCAGCATGCTTAGATAGCATGGAAGTAGGTCACGCCGTCATTGCAAAATGGTATCAGAAAGCCTTTGCTCCGGATATTAAACATCCAGCGCGTCTTTGAACTTCTCGCCATAGAGGTCCGCCTGCTCGCGGATGAAGCGGAAGCGCAGCTCAGGCTTTTTACCCATCAGCTGGTTCACGCGCTCGGCGGTTTCCTCGGAATCTTCGTGCGCGATGGTCACCTTCAACAACGTGCGATGCTTGCGATCCATCGTCGTTTCCTTGAGCTGCGGTGCAGTCATCTCGCCGAGGCCCTTAAAGCGCCCAATCTCGATTTTGCTTTTATGCTTGCCCGATAACTCGCCGACAATTTTCTCGCGCTCCGCATCGTCCTGCGCGTAGTAGGTTTTGCCACCGGCAACGATGCGATAGAGCGGCGGCTGCGCGAGGTATAAGTGGCCATGTGTAATCAGCTTCGGCATTTCCTGATAGAAGAACGTCATCAGCAAGCTGGCGATATGCGCACCATCCACGTCCGCATCGGTCATGATAATCACTTTTTCATAACGTAAGTTTGCAATGTCGAACTGGCTGCCAGTGCTCACCCCCATCGCTTGCATGAGGTCGGAAATCTCCTGATTCGCACGGATCTTTTCCATGGTGGCCGAAGCCACGTTGAGGATTTTTCCGCGAAGCGGCAGCACGGCCTGCGTCTCGCGGTCGCGCGCTTGCTTGGCCGAGCCGCCTGCCGAATCGCCTTCCACCAGAAACAGCTCGGTGCCTTGCGGAATGCTGCGCGTACAATCCGCGAGCTTGCCCGGCAGGCGCAGGCGCGAGGTCGCGTTCTGACGCTTCACATTTTTCTCAGACCTGCGCCGTAGCCGCTCCTCAGCCTTGAAGATGATATAGTCGAGCAGTTTGGTGCCCGCCGCGAGATCGCCGGAGAGGTAATGGTCGAACGGGTCGCGCAGCGCATTTTCCACCAGCCGCGCGGCATCCGCCGTCACCAGTTTGCTTTTGGTTTGGCTCTGGAATTGCGGGTCCTTGATGAAGAGCGACAGAATCACCACCGCGCCCTGCATCACATCATCGGCCATAATGCTGGCGGCTTTTTTGTTCTTGGTCATCTCGCCAAAAGCGCGCAGGCCCTTGGTCAGCGCCGCGCGCAGGCCCTGCTCGTGCGTGCCGCCCTCGGGGTTCGGAATGGTGTTACAAAACAGCGAGTGATGCCCCTCGTCCTCTTCCTCCGGCCAGGCGACGGCCCATTCCACGCGACCCTTGCCATCGGCCAAATCCGCATCGCCATAGAACGCATTGGCGACGAGTTTCTTCTCACCCAGCTCCTGCATAATGCAATCATGCAAGCCGCCGGGGAAGTGGATCACCTCGCTCGCGGGTGTTTTGCTGCCTTCGGGAATCAGCTCAGCCGCGCAGTTCCAACGAATCTCGACCCCGCGAAACAAATACGCTTTCGAACGAATGAGCTTATAGATTTTATCGGCACGGAACTTGGCTTTCGGCCCAAAAATCTCGGCATCCGGGTGAAAGGTGACGCTGGTGCCGCGCCGGTTTTTGATGGGCCCGAGCTTCTCGAGCTTACCCGTCGGCACCCCGCGCGAATAGCCTTGCGCGTAAAGCTGCCCCTCGCGCGCCACCTCGACCCGCAGATCGTCCGACAGCGCATTGACCACCGAGATCCCGACCCCATGCAGGCCGCCGGCGGTGTGATAGACCTTGTCGCTGAACTTCCCCCCCGCATGGAGGATGGTGAGAATCACCTCAAGCGCGGATTTTTTCGGGTGCTTCGGATGCGGGTCGACCGGAATGCCGCGCCCGTTATCACGAATCGTGATGATATTTCCCGGCTGCAAATCCACCTCGATAAAGCTCGCGTGCCCGGCCACGGCTTCGTCCATCGCGTTATCGAACACCTCGTTGATGAGGTGGTGCATGGCGTTTTCGTCGCTGCCGCCGATATACATGCCGGGGCGGCGGCGCACCGGCTCCAGCCCCTCGAGCACCTCGATGGATTCCGCCGAATAGGTGGCAGCCACCGGCTTCGTTTTCGCAGCTTTAAAGAGATCAGACATAGGGGGCGTTTATAACGGCTGCGCGGGCAGATGCAAGGATTTCCAAGGGATTTTAGGGAGTCTTATAATACGATAAAAATCTTCACCAAACTGTCACAAACGCCAGATGAATGTCTGCTATAGT
>CAZUOS010000295.1:0-2528 GCA_964621415.1 uncultured Azospirillum sp. | reverse complement strand
ATAGCAATCTTCTGCGGCGCGATGCGAAGGGAGCACTCATTGATCCCTTTGCACCGCTGCATAATGCAGCCGGGTTCCTTGGTATCAAAAATAATGTACAAGAATGGGTGAATGAGCAAACAAAAGGTATCACCCACGACGAACAGGCCTATATCAATTCGGTGGCAAAAACGCTGAAAGAAAAAGGCGTAAATGAACAAGAAGTATCCGGGCTGCTTAAGGGATTGGTCACCGCCTTTTCTGCCAGTAAGGGGGAGGATGTGCTGCCACAGGCATTGGCGGAAAAACTGCACACCAAAGGCATCAGCACTCGAGGCTGGGAAAGCGCGCGTTAGCAAGCTATGGAGCGGGCGCGGCCTTACCCATTGCACTCAGCGTGCGATCCATCGCCTGCGCGTTCGTCCAGCCGAAGGGCAGGTGGCCATAACGCAGCGAGAGCTGCCAGGTGGCGGACTCAAGCGGCACGCCCTTCACCGCCCAGAGATAGACCGCCGAGGCAAAGCCGGTGCGATCCGCCCCCGAGCGGCAATGAATCAGCACCGGTTTGGGGGCGGTTTTCATCAGTTCGATGAGCGCCTCGGTGCGCTCTGGCGTTAGCTCGCGCGCGGCTTTCATACGAAAATCCAGATGCGTGAGGCCAAGCGCCCGGCTGGTCTCCAGCTCCTGCTGATACCAGGTATTGTCCGCATTGCCGCCGCGCAGGTTGATGACGCTTTTAATGCCATAATGCTGTTGGTAATAGGCGAGATCCGCCGCATCCGGCTGCGCGGCGCGATAAAACTCGCCCGGCACCACGGCGTGGAAATTGCCCAGCACCAGCTGCGCCCCGAGCAGCATCGTCACCAGCACTACCAGCGCTGCCGCGCCCATTGTCAGGCGAACAACCAGGGGGCGGGAATCAGGTCGTTTTTTCATCATGCTACGCCCATACGCGGGCGAATTGCGCAAGACAATCACAAAATCGTTGTGATTCACGCGAACAGTTGCTATCAGGAGGCCCTCGCGCGAGCGGCCCCTGATGCCCTCGACGCGCAAATCCCGTGTTTCTGACAGCCGGAAACATCAGTGCGGAGGGGTGGCCGAGTGGCTGAAGGCGGCAGTTTGCTAAACTGTTGTAGGGGGTAAACCCCTACCGTGAGTTCGAATCTCATCTCCTCCGCCATGTTTTTCTGTTGTTTTTTTTTAATGCTTTGACTTGCTCCCGCTGTGCGGGCCTGTGCGCGGGGATGCGCTCAAAAGCACACCGGAGAGCGGCACGGTGGCGGTTGTTGGGCCGCTGGAGACCTGAGTCTGATTTGCGCGTGACGGTGAGCGGCTTTGGACACAGCTTAGCCAAATGAGGGTAAGCGTGGTCCATTTCCTAAAGAAAGTGGAAATTTCCCTTGGCGAACGGCTGCAATCATCTGCTCTTTTTCCTCCTCTTCAAGGTCACCATTTTCTTCTAAGCCTTCGAGAAGCATGCTCTGCTGGTCTAGGGTGAGAGTAGTTTTTTTCATGACCTCAAACAGCTTTTTAAAAGCACCGAGCAATTTTGCCACTTCAAAATCTTCCGGAGGGAGAGGAATGCCTTCGAAGTATAGACCGTCCTCGCGATCTACTCTTAGCCCCATGCCTGTTTTTTCCACCCCAGCGACACGCTCATAATACATCAGGGTTTTTGAATCGTAATGATGGCGCCTGACGATATCAGCTAATCCGTCAGTGGTAATAATGCTGCTGTGTTCTATGATTGGCCGTACTCCAGCCGTGGTACGTTGATAGGCGATGGTAACAGATGGGGTAATATCTTCGACAAACGTGTCAGGATCGCGGCCTGCTGCAGAAATGATCTCTCCATGATGATTCACGTAGTAGAGGTTATTTGCTCGGTCTTGCCTTAACCAGATACGCAGCTGATCGAGTTGCACGGATAAATCTGATGCAGCATCGTGACATTCTCTGAAGGCAGACTTCTCATAGGCAGCCATTCTTTTTTGATCGGTGGCCTCATAGTCCTCCAGATTGTTGTCCGTAAAATTATTGAAAGGCGGTGCCTCTCTATCTATTTCCTTATCCACCAAAATATCGTAAATTAATTCAATTCGTTGGATTGTATGGAGCAGATCAAGGCCGCTCTTTTCCTTTAATGCGTCGATCGTAGCGAATAGCTCTATCGCGTCTGATCGTTTCAGATAGGTCTGATTCTGGCTTTCTAGGCGGGTGATAAAAAACTTGAGCCTATCTATAGGATTAGAGAAGCGCTGATTGTTAGTTCTTTGTTTACTCATAATAATCTCAAGCAATTCAAGAATGTCTATACCACTGTTGCGCGTTAAACCACACAAGAAATCGAAGGGTGACGCCTTTTGGCTCAGGATTTTAACGCAAGGCCCGCGATTGATTTGCGCCTAAACCCGCTCTGAGCAAGGTGTTTCGCCATTCGCTTTCTTTTTTCTGCGTGCCGGCGTATAGAGCCCCTATGCGGATTCTGGTGGTAGAGGATGACCGGATTCTCGGCGCGGGGCTGAAGAAGGCGCTCGAGGCGCGGG
>CAZUOS010000294.1:0-2546 GCA_964621415.1 uncultured Azospirillum sp. | reverse complement strand
AGTAACTATCGCGCGGTAAGTTCAACGCCCTGAGCACACTAATAAGCCCTGCCGTGGCACTCGCCGCAGTCAGCGTATGTTCCGTGGTGACATGAAAGTGAGCCGCAATGCGTTTACGCAACTCCGTCTCAAGCGGGCCGAAATTACTATACCAACGGGAGATATCGATACGTTCAAGATAGGGAAGAATATGTCGCGCCTCTGGCAGCAATGGCCGCATAATCTCAATGGGTTGCGCCGCATCGATCTTTACCACCTCTTGCAACTGCGCCCCCATAATCCATCCCTAAATTGGCATTCTACGAAGTTTTTTGGCTATTGCAATTCCTATGCCACCCCCACATTTCGGCAAGACTATAGTCCTTTGAACGAATCATTTGCCAGTTTGTTGCTGGAGAAAATACCCAGCCAACACAAATGAGCCCATGTATCACCTCAAGAAGTAAGCTGCAGCGAGTCGAGGGCGGTTTTGAGTTCGCGGATGAGTCGGCGTTTTTCCTCGGCTTCGTAGGGGGCGCTGGCGCCGCCCCAGACCGGGTTCGGCCAGGCGGCATCGTCGCAGTAGCGGGCGATGAGATGCACATGCAGCTGCCGCACCTGATTGCCAAGCGCCGCCACATTGAGCTTCTCCGGCGTCACCAGCGCTTGCAGAATATGCGACACCACCGCAATCTCATCGCTCAACTGATGCTGCTGCTCGCGGCTGAGATCGATCCACTCGCTTGCCTCGACCACGCGCGGCACCAGGATGATCCAGGGAAAGTGGCGGTTATCCATCAGCCGCACATTGCATAGCGGCAGGTGGGTGATGGATTCACTATCCGCCGCGAGACGGCGGTCGAGCAGAAATTCGGTCATACGGCCTCTCGCAAAGCATTTTAAAAAAGTTGATCCACCGCACGAATCCCCGCTGCCTGCACCACCGCGAGCGGGGCGCTTGCCTCCACCACAGTGAAGCGCTGCGGCTCGGCACGCGCGCGGGCGAGGAAGGCCTCGCGCAAGCGCGTGTGATAGGCAATGCCCATCTGCTCGAAACGCGATTCGGCGACGTTGCCGCGCGCGCCGGCGCGGGCCAGCCCAACCTCTGGCGGCAGGTCGAGCAGCAGGGTAAGATCCGGCGCGAGGTTGGCATACAGCAAGCGATAGAGCGCATCGAGCCAGTCGGCCCCCACCTCCTTGGCGATGGCCTGATAGACATAAGTCGAATCATAAAACCGATCGCTGATGACCCACGCCCCGCGTGCCAGCGCTGGCAGAATCAGGCTTTGCAGATGGTCGTAGCGCGCGGTCATGAACAGCAGCGCTTCGGTATCAGCGCGCCAGGCATCCACCGCGCCTTGCACCACCAGCGCCCGAATCGCCTCCGCCCCCGGCGAGCCGCCCGGCTCACGCGTGGTGATCACCTCCACCCCGCGCCCGCGCAAATGCTCGGCAAGCGCGCGCGCCAGCGTCGATTTCCCGGCCCCCTCGCCGCCCTCCAGCGTGATGAAGCGTCCGCGCATTAGAGCCCAAACGCGCGCGGAATCTTGCCGAGGAAACCGAGCTTCTCGGTGCTGCCACCCGCGACGAGCGGATAGTCACGCGTGGTACCGTCGGCATAGGTGAGGGTCAGCTTGCCCACTTCCTGCCCCTGCTTCACCGGCGCAATCAGCGGCGCGTTATAGGTGATGCTGGCGCTGAGTTTGCTCGCACCCGTTTTGGGCACGGTCACGCTCACATCCCCCCCAACGGTCAGCGGCAATTCGCGCGCCGCCCCCATCCATACTGGTGCTTGCGCAATCGGCTGATTCGCCGCAAACGCGCGCTGGTTGGTGAAGTTCGCAAAGCCCCATTTCAGCAGGCGTTCGCCCTCCTGCGCGCGAGCGGCTTCCGAATCCAGCCCGTTCACCACCAGCACCAGCCGACGCCCATCCACCGGATCTTTCGCCGAGAGCACAATGCCATAGCCCGCCGCTTCCGTATGGCCGGTCTTCAGCCCATCCACCTTGAGCGACGGATTGCCCAGCAGCAGGTTACGGTTGAACTGACGAATATTATGATAGCTGAACTCGCGCTCGCCGAAATAATGGTAATATTCCGGGAAATTGCGGATGAGCGCCGCAGCCACCGTCAGCAAATCGTGTGGGGTGGTAACATGCGCGGCGTCCGGCCAGCCGTCGGCATTGACGAAGTTACTGCCCGTCATGCCGAGCTGTTTGGCGGTATCGTTCATCTGCTTAGCGAACGCAGCTTCCGAACCCGCAACGCCCTCGGCCACCACCACGCACGCATCGTTACCAGACTGAATGGCGATACCGCGAATCAGGTCCTCAAGACCAATCTGGCCGCCGAGGGGAACAAACATTTTCGAGCCTTGCATACGCCAGGCTTTCTCGCTCACCGTAAACTCGCTGGCAAGGCTGAGCGCGCCCTGCTTCAGGCGATCGAATACGATATAAAGCGTGAGGATTTTTGTCATCGAGGATGGATACATTTTCTCGTTCGCCGCACGGCTCAGCAGCACGCTGCCGGTGTCGAAATCCTCAAGCAGGATGTGGCTCGCCGGG
>CAZUOS010000293.1:0-2547 GCA_964621415.1 uncultured Azospirillum sp. | reverse complement strand
TGTCATGCCAAACTTGATTTGGCATCCAGCAAAGGCGCGTCTGCGCCGGAAAAACTACAGCGTTTGGGCATACTCGAAGTCAGCAGTCTCTCCGCCGCTAATCGCGGCTTTGATGGATCCTGAATCAAGTTCAGGATGACAGCTCTCGGAACCCGGCTCTTTCTCCAGTTCCTCACTTCCCCTCACCCTTAGCGAAGCGCGCCTCGACATCCTCGGGGCTGAGCGCGTGGCCGATGACTTCGTCGCCAATCACCAGCGTCGGCGTGCCTTGAATGCCGAGCTTCTCGCCCAGCTTACGGTTCGCGTCGATCACCGCCATCACGTCCGGCTTCACGGATTCCGCCTTAATCTTTTTCTCATCCATCCCGAGCGATTTCGCCATCTCAAGCGCTTGCGCCTCGTTCGTGTGGCCTTCGCTGCCCATCATCTTCACGTGGAAATCGAAATATTTCTCAGGGTAAAGGCGATTCACCGCGATACCGATTTTTGCATTGGTGTCCGACTGCGGGCCAAAAATTGGGTACTCATGGAACACGACGTGCAGCTGCTTATCCTTCGCGGCCAGTTCCTGCACGGTTTTAAACATGAACTTGCACGCGCCGCAGTTATAATCAAAGAACTCAACCAGCGTGTGGGCGCTGTCTTTTGGGCCGAAATGCGCAGCGTTTTTATCGTGGAAAACTTGCTCGCGCACGGCGGCATCTTTCAGCGCATCGCTGGCGTTGGCGGCGTGCTTCTCCTGCATTTGTTGCTGATATTTCTGCACGGATTCGATGAGCAATTGCGGTTCATCGCTGATGGTTTTACGCACGATCTGGCGAATCTGATCCTCGTTCATCGCTTTGCCGCCGCCGATGGAATTGCCCGTTGCGGCCACCACCGATCCCCCCAATGCCGTGCCAGCCAGAAGGCCGATAATCAGTTGTGCGTATTTCATAGAAGTCTCCAAAGCGGTGGGGGAATAGAAGCTATCCGTAAAACTCCGATTCCAGAGCCTACAGCTCCCCCCTTGAGGGGGAGCCAAATCCCTCTTGGGATTTGGTGGGGGGATAATCGCTAAGGTTTTACCCCCCACCAAAATCGCTTAAGAGGCGATTTTGGCTCCCCCTCAAGGGGGGAGCTGGTGCTCTGGAATCGGAATCCTATCAATGCCTCACTGAAACAATGTATCGCGTCTTTTTTCAAGTTGTGATTTTGCATCACGTTGCAAATCATCCAGCTGCACCATGAGGCTTGGGTCGTCCTTCGCATAGCCGCGAGCGCGGGCCACATGCTGCAGCACCGATTCGTAGTCGCCGTTGAGGGCGGCTTCCTCGGCCAGCGCTTCATACGAAGCACCGAGCTTGCCCTGTTTGCCATAGGCGAGCGCCAGCTGCCGCCAGGTCACGTCATAGCTGTCGTCCAGCTCGCGCGCATGTTCAAGCAGTTGAATCGCCTGCGGTAGTGCCTTGGGGTTATCGGTCGCGATCAGGGTTTTGGCATATTCCGTGGTGATGAGCGCCGAGCGAGGCTTTAGGCTTGCCGCTTTGGCATAGGCAGCGCTCGCGCCCTCCACATCGCCGCTTTCAAACAGAATCTGGCCCTTCGTGTCATAGAAATACGCATCGTTCGGGAATTGCTTGATCAGGCCATTCATGCCGGAAAGGGCAGGGGCGAACTGGCTGCGCTTGAACTCGGCAATGGCGCGGGCATAGCGCGCGGCCACACTGCCATCCTTCGCCGGATAGAGGGTGAGCGTGGTTTCATACGGCTCGGTAAACGCAATTAGCTTCGCCACCATGCGCGCATGGGCGGCGTTATACCCCTCTGGCACCTGGCCCTTGGGGATGTGCGATTCGCTCAAGTGGTTCCGCATGGTGGCCACGCGCTCGCTCGAAAGCGGGTGGTTGCTCAGGTATTTATCCCGCGCTGTGCCGCCAGATTCACGCCCGCGCAGCAGCTCGAACATCTCGAGCATGCCTGCGGCCGAGATATTCAGGCTATCGAGATAGGTGAGCGCGGCATGGTCGGCGGCTTGCTCGTTCAGGCGCATGTCGCTCAGCATGTTTCGGTTCACCATGCTTTGCGAGCCAAGCACAATGCCTGCACCGGCTTGCCCGGCGCCGCTCGCTGCTGCTGCCGCCCCGGCAGCCACGCCAATGATGCTGCCAAGCAGCGCGCGCGAGGCTTTCTCCTTGCTTTGCGAGAGATGCGCCCCCGCGATGTGGCCGGTTTCGTGGGCGATCACGCCAATCAGCATATCGGCGTTCTTCGTTTCGCGGATCAGTCCGGTATTGATGAAAATATTCAAGCCCCCGGCCACATAGGCGTTGATCTCGGGGCTGGCGACAATAAAAATCCGCACGCTTTCCGGGGTGATATCCGCCGCCGAGAAGATGGGGCGGCTGAAGCGCGCCAGCGTGTCCTCAATCTCGGCATCGCGGATCAGCCCCGCCTCGGCCGCAAACGGCACGGTAATCGACGAAAAAATCAAGAGGATTGCACGAAACGAACGCCACATACGCGCCTCAGTATGCACCCACCCGCCCCACTTGGCTAGCAGGAAAA
>CAZUOS010000292.1:0-2552 GCA_964621415.1 uncultured Azospirillum sp. | reverse complement strand
TTACGGAATATGTGCCCATCAGGGTGATAAAAATATCAAACGGAGCGAGCGAAACACAGCGCGGTGACCGGCGAAAAATTGCATTCACCGCTAAAAACAGGTTGAACACCGCCAGAAATAAAACACTCCAGCGAAACTGATAGGTCAGGAACGCAAAGTTATTCCCGAAGAAATAAAGATAACTGAGTGCGAGCGTAATATTGGCGATTTGTTCTCGGCGCAAAATATCATTCATTTACTGCACCAAAGGGCTATTGGCACGTTCCAGAGTAATGCCAGCAATGCTTGCCTGTCCAGCCAGTATCTTCACATAGTGTTTCATTGCCTGCTGTTCGCTGGACTCCTGCAAGTATTCCGCAATTGACTCACGCACGGCGGCAAAAGGTACTACATTACCGCCCTGATCTCTGAATATGGACGGATTGCGCTGATAGTAACGCTCGCATTCTTCTTCCGTTGGCGTTGGTACGGTGATTTCCTGTTCGAGAAGACTGTTTACCAGATATTCCCGTGCCAGCTCCGTATCGTCCTGCTCTACCGGAGGTGTGATGCCAAGCCGCGACGCTTCCTGACATAAAAGCTCACGAATGGTCAGTGCAAGCGCTGCTTGATATTGTGCTTCGGCAACATTCTCAGCAGGATGGTATTGCATTTCGGCAAACACCTCATCATCCGTGATTTCAACTTTATTGACAAATACAGGCATAACTATCTCCTCGCTGCCCGGCTACGCACTACCTGATAAGGACGCCATACATACCGCACGGGTGCGCTTAAAATATGCACCAGACGGGTAAAGGGAAACAGGAAGAAAATAAACATCCCCAGAATCAAATGCGCTTTGTAAGGCCATGCCAGCGGCTCAATCAACTCTGGATGAGCACCCTGGAAGGTGATGATGCTCTGGCACCACTGCGAGAGCGCCATCATCACACTGCCATCAGAATGGCCGAGTGAGTATGGAATCGTCGCCAAGCCCAAGGAAAGCTGCACCCAGAGGATGACCAAAATGGCTACGTCTGCCGGTGCACTGGTCACGCGTACCCGCGCTACAAATAGCCTGCGGACGCACAGAATAGTGAGGCCGATAAAACAGATCGTGCCGAAAAGCCCACCCATCACAATCGCAACCATCTGCTTATTCTCTGCACTGATGACGTGATGGTACACGCTGTGCGGCGTGAGCAGCCCGATAAGATGCCCGAAAAATAGGAAAATCACGCCGATATGAAACAGGATATTGCCGACACGTAGGCCTTTATCCGCCAGAATCTGGCTTGAGGCAGCGCGCCAGGAATAAGGCTCGCGGTCATAACGGATGATGGTGCCAAGCACCATCACCACCAGCACGATGTAGGGCAACATGCCAAAGAAAAATTCATGAAAGAAAGTAATCATATCCGTTGCTCCATTGCTTGTGGTTTCCCTCCGCCACATCCACCGCCACCACAGCTTCCGCCGCCGCAGCCACCTGCAGAAGCTGCGGGTGCGCTAGCGCCTAAGAATTCAATGGGTTTTTCTTCCCATTCCTTATCCATCGCAGCGAAATCAATCACCTCTGCTCGCGGTCTTGGGGTTACTTTTGCAGGTTCTTTGCCCATAAACCGGATCAGACTATCGAGGATGATGTGCTGCGCCGCGCCACGCTCGGCCAGACGTTTGCTGAGTGCTTCAATCACATGCATTGGATCACCCAGCATTTCGACGGCTTCATGGTTTGGCAGAATAGAGAGAAACTCCAGAAACACTGGGAGATAATCTGGCAATTCACTCGCCGATAGTTCGTAACCATGCTCCGCGTACATCCCTGCCAGATCGACCATGGCCTGACCGCGATCCCGCGATTCACCATGCACATGCTCAAACAAATGCAGTGAGAGCGAGCGCACGCGGTCAAATGCATCGACATACGCCTCCTGCAAATCAAACAGGTCGCTTTCCGCTGCATCTGCCGCAAAGGCACGAATTGCCTCTCTGTCCTGCGGCTTTAAAATAGCCTCGCGGTTAATAAGCTCAGCCAGCTCTACCACGCCTTCCTGCCACTCTGCCGTAGGGTAGCACAGCAAGATGCCAAGTGCCTTGAACGTTTGAAATCTAGCTGCTGGCATGGGTGCCTCCGAACAGGTTTTTACGTTTTGGTTTACTGAACATGTTGTAATCGTTGCCGCCGCTGTTGCAGCCATCACCAAAGGAGAAGCCACAGCCAGAGCGTACATCAAACGCCGACATCGCATATTCCTTGTGCGAAGTGGGGATGACGTAGCGATCTTCGTAATTTGCAATCGCCATGTAGCGATACATCTCTTCGACCATCGCCTCACTCGTATTGGTTTGCTTCAGCACTTCGGTGTTCACGACCCCGTCCACATGGCGCGAGCGCATGAAGCTACGCATCGCGAGCATCCTCTCTAGCGCAACTACTACCGGCTCGACTTTACCAGCCGTCAGCAGATTTGCCAGATACATCACCGGAATACGAAGGCTTTTCACATCGGGAATCACCCCGTTCATGCCCATCTCGCCACTTTCTGCCGCATTCTGAATCGGCGAGA
>CAZUOS010000291.1:0-2600 GCA_964621415.1 uncultured Azospirillum sp. | reverse complement strand
TGATTTTTTTGCTTGCATCCGAAAGCTGCTCGGTGCTGGGGGCGGGGCGTTCGGGCGCGGTGCTCGCTACCATCGGCAGCGGGGCCACGGGGGTAGACATGGCGGGAGGCGAGATTATCGCGGGAGCAGGGGCGCCTACCGGAGCGCTTAAGGGCGCAGGCGCGCTGAAGGCTGCAATATCCGAAGGGGAGGGCGGAGGCGGCAGTTCTGGCGCAGCCGCCAAGGCAGGTATGGGGGCTTGTTGCATGGGCGCAGGTGCAGGAATCAGCTGCGGGGCTTGCGCTTCCATGGGTGTTGGGGTGGATGTTGGGGCTGCAGCCACAGGCGCTGCAACTTCCGCAGCGGGGGTGGCTGGTGCGGTGGTGGCCGTGTTCGCGGGCACACTCGCAGGAACGGTGGGGGCTACGCTCGGGAAGGTGGCGGGCGGCAGCGTATCGGGCGAGGTAGCTGCGTTGGCGTTGACCGTCGGCGCCGCATCGAAGAAGTTTAACCGCGCGGTATCATAAGGCAAGGGGGCCGCGGCCGGAACCTCGGCTGCGCTACGAACGGTGGTGGTGCCATTGGCGCTTGCGTTGGGGTTGAAACCAAACCCCACCTGCGGGGCGAGGGCTGCCAGTGTCACGCCGCAGAGGGCCGTATAGCGCCATGCGCGGTACGGAAGGGAAGAGACGCGAGACATAATCACACCACCAGAATCAAGTTCACCAAATCACTGCGATCAGTATAAAGCCTCGTGTGGATAGGGGGCAGCGCGAGCTGTCATTCCGCCTGGAATATGCTATATTTGGTGATTCGGTGCGCTTATTTTACAACATCTATGGGGTTGCGACACTGGGAGTCCTGCTTGGGTTCGCGGTATTTTCCCATGCGGCCGAGGGCGATGCTTCCGCGAAGCGGTTTTTTCCGTTGGCTCCGGCGCGTGCGGGGGTGCCTGCCCGTGCGGCCAGCCCGATTCTGCTGAAGCCGGAGGATGCGGCGGCCGACGCGTCGTCTTCTGGCACCGCGCGCGCGGCCGATGCACCGGCGGCGGGGTTCATGACGATCGACCGTGCCAAGGTGAGCTTAGGCAGCCGCGTGTCGACAGCGCCGGCCGCGAAGGCCGACGCACCGCCGCCATCGCCGATCGCTCCTGCCGCCGCCTCTACGGCTGCTTCCCCCGCTGCGGCCCCTGCTGCGGTCAAGCCTGGCGCGCTCGAGAGTGAGGAGATCGAGGGGAACACGGAGAAGATCGACCCCGTGCTCGCGCTCTATGGCGATGCGCCGCCAGCCGCCTCCTCCTTCGCCGAGGCCATGCGCGGCGTGGCGGCGAGCGCCTTGCGGCATCTCGGATGGCCGATTCCGCTGAGCATGGCGCAATATATTTCTTCGGGTTATGGCATGCGGCAAGACCCGTTTACGCATATTCCCACCTTTCATGGCGGGATCGATATCGTGGCGAAAGAGGGCACGCCCGTACTGGCCACGGCCGATGCGGTGGTGAAGCAGGTGGCGACGGATCGTAACTATGGCCACTATATCACGCTCGAACATGCGGATGGCACGCTCAGCCGCTATGGGCATCTCAGTGCGCAGGCCGTGCGCGAGGGGCAGTCGGTGCGCCAGGGCCAAGCGATTGGCGCCGTAGGGGCTACCGGACGGGCCACCGGCCCGCATCTCGATTATCGCGTCAGCCGCGAGGGGACGAAGTTCGACCCGCTGGCCATTCTCAGTGTGCCGAAGGAGGTGAGCGCGGCCACGACCTCGCATCGCACGCTGGCAGGCGCTCATCGGCCCCTGGTGCGCAAAGTTAGCCCCATCCAACGCCCCCACGCGCCGATGGTAATCGAGGTGCGGGAGTGAAGGGTTTTACACCTTGCGGCGCTCGAGCAGATAGTCGAGCGATGCGTTGCCTGCGCCGCTGATGGCGAGCCAGGTGAAGACAGCAAAATAAGTGGATTCCTCGAAGCCTAGTAATGTCTCGAGTGAGTCAACATCGCCCCACTTGGCAGAAGCAATGGCCACCAGCATGGTCACGGCGAGGCCGCCGCCGCTGATACGCGTCATCAGACCCAGCATTAAAAACAATCCGCCGAAACATTCCCACCCCGCGACAAAGGGAGTGAGCAGTTCAGGATGTGGGATGCCCCAGCTACGAAAGTTTTCGATGATATCGGGAAGGTTCTGCAGCTTTGCCCAGCCGGTAAGCATAAATGTGTAGCCGACCACCAGCCGAGCCAGCATGGGGGCTGCCCATTCGAAGTGTTCGGCGATGCGTTTGGGGCCAAGGATAAGGAGGGCCAGGGGAAGTTTAGATACTGTCGTCATGAGATTTGGACCTTTCTGCGGCAGTTGAAATGGGGGCTGGCTAGGCGTGTGCTGCCAATAGGCCGTTACGCATCCAGCGCGAAAACCACTGCGAGATATTCGCGGCTTCGCTTTCGGGCATGCCTTCCAGCGCCTGGCCGACCGTTGCGCCGCCGAACAACTGATGCAGTAAGCCGTATTCTGCCTCGGCTAAGTCCATACGCCAGACGCGATCTTCATGACGAAAGACTGCCAACCAGCTTTTTTCCGGTAGGGGAGGATTCGGGTTTTTCTCCGCCATCACGGCGCGGTAATAC
>CAZUOS010000290.1:0-2624 GCA_964621415.1 uncultured Azospirillum sp. | reverse complement strand
GCTTCGAGCTGGGTTATTATGCCCTGCAGCCGGATATCAAGGTGATTGCCCCCTGGCGCGAGTGGGAGCTTTCAAGCCGTACCGACATGATCGACTACGCGATGAAGCACCAGATTCCCGTCACGAAAGACAAAATGGGCGAAGCGCCCTACAGCATGGACGCGAACCTGCTGCATATTTCCTACGAGGGCAAAGCGCTCGAAGACCCGTGGGTCGAGCCGGATAGCAGCATGTTCCGCCTGACGGTCGACCCCGAAAAAGCGCCGAACGAGGCGGAATATATCGAGATCGAGTTCCTGCGTGGCGACGCGGTGGCCATCAACGGCAAAAAGCTCTCGCCCGCCGCGCTCCTCACCGAGCTGAATCGTCTCGGCGGTAAGCATGGCATTGGGCGGCTGGATCTGGTCGAGAACCGCTATGTCGGCATGAAATCGCGCGGGGTGTATGAAACGCCGGGCGGCACCATCCTGCATGTGGCGCATCGCGGCATTGAGAGCATCACGCTGGATCGCGGCGCAATGCATTTGAAAGAAGAGCTGATGCCGCGCTATGCCGAGCTGGTCTATTTCGGCTATTGGTTCTCGCCGGAGCGCGAGATGCTGCAATCCCTCATCGACAAGTCGCAGGAAAACGTCACTGGCACCGTGCGGCTGAAGCTCTATAAAGGCAGCGCTTCGGTCGTTGGCCGTAAATCGCCACACTCGCTCTATTCCATGCAGCATGTCACCTTCGAGGCCGACAGCGTCTATAACCAGCGCGACGCGGAAGGGTTTATCAAACTCAACGCGCTGCGCTTGCGTCTGCGGCATTTGGGGAAATGAGGAAGTGAGGAATAATCCGGGCTTCCAGAGCCCTAGCTCCCCCCTTGAGGGGGAGCCAAAATTGTCCTTCACAATTTTGGTGGGGGGGGCAGGATTGTTGCCCCCCACCAAATCGCTTAAGTGGCGATTTGGCTCCCCCTCAAGGGGGGAGCTTTAGGCTCTGGAATCTCGCCCATTCTCGTATTCTAGATTCTCGTATTCTGGATTCTAATATGAACCCCATCCTTCCCATCTATCGCCGCACCGGGCTTCGCATCACGCGGGGCGAGGGGGTGTATTTGTTCGACGAGGATGGGCGGCGCTATCTCGATTTCGCCGCAGGCATCGCGGTGAATGCGTTTGGCCACAGCCACCCGCACCTTGTGGCGGCACTTCAGGAACAGGCCGCAACCCTCTGGCATTGCTCGAACCAATTCACCACGCCGGGGCTGGAGCGCTTCGCCGCGCGGCTTGTCGAGGCGACCTTCGCCGATTCGGTGTTCTTCACCTCCTCGGGCACGGAAGCGGTGGAGGCAGGCATCAAGTTCATGCGCCGCTACCACTACGAAACCGGTGCGCCGTATCGCCATCGCATCATCACGTTCGAGGGCGGTTTCCACGGCCGCACTTATGGTGGCATCTCCGCCGGGGGGAACGATTTCGCGCGTGCCGGGTTCGGCCAGCTGCTCACCGGCTTCGACCGCGTGGGCTGGAACGATCTCGCGGCCGTGCGCCGCGCCATCAGTAAAAACACGGCGGGGATCTTGATCGAGCCGGTGCAAGGCGAGGGCGGGGTGCAGGTGGCATCGCCCGCATTTTTGCAAGGCCTGCGCGCGGTTGCCGATGAAGCGGGGATTCTGCTGATGTGCGACGAAGTGCAATGCGGCTATGGCCGCCCCGGCAGCTTGTTCGCGCACGTACAGGCGGGCATCGCGCCGGATATTTTGAGCAGCGCCAAGGGCATCGGCGCGGGCTTCCCCCTCGGGGCGACGCTGCTGACAGAGCGCGTTGGGGCCGTGCTGCCGCCCGGGTGCCATGGCGGCACCTATAACAATAATCCGCTGGCCATGGCGGTGGGCAATGCGGCGCTCGACCTCGTGCTCGCGCCGGGTCTGTTTGCGCATGTTACGGCCATGGGCGAGCGGCTGATGGCGGGCCTCCGCGCGCTGCAAACTGCCCATCCCGATAAAATCCGCGACGTGCGTGGCCTCGGCCTGATGATCGGCCTCGAACCCGTGGGCGATGCGCGCGCCCTTGCGGCCCAATTGCTCGCGCGCGGGCTCATCGTCTCGCCCACCGTCACCGGCGTGCTGCGCCTCGTCCCACCGCTGATCGTGACGGCAGAGCAGGTGGATGCGGCACTCACGGTGATTGAAGATGCGGTGAAGATAGAGCAGCATTATGCAAAACCATAGCAGAAAACGCGTCATCCCGGGCTCGTCCCGGGATCTCCCGAAACAGGCAGAGCCTCAAATAGGGGTGGTTTTAGGCTCATGCTGTTTCGGGAGATCCCGGCACGCGCTCCGCTTGGCCGGGATGACGCGTTTCCTGCTATGGTTTTGCATAATGCCACTTTGGGGATAGGAATGCCTTTGCCAAAAATCGTTGTTTTATCCTAGGAGTACGCTACAGCTGGGGCATGAAAAAAGCCCCGACCAAGCCTAGGGATGAGCGCAGATTGGAAGCAGCGTATCGTGCTATGGCGCAGGACGTTGCACGTGAACGCGAGGCAGAAGCGTGGGCAGAAGCCATGATAGGAGACGTAGCCGATGCGCCATTTTCTTGACCTACGCGACATCACCCCCACCGACATCATCGCCATGC
>CAZUOS010000289.1:0-2625 GCA_964621415.1 uncultured Azospirillum sp. | reverse complement strand
ACCACATAGCCTCCGTTATTCCGGTCTGTCTCGACCCGCGCATCGGTGAGGGTTTCACCGCCGAGCGCCGCCTCGCGATACACTGCATAATGGCTTGGCGCACCGCTGCGCTTCTCGCCCTCGTCGGCGGGCAATAGCATCGTATCACTCGGGATGCTGTTCTGGCGAATCTCTTCCTCGCCCACGCTTTCATTCACCAGGTGGAAGGTCATTTTCGCGGTTTTGCCAAGCAGCGATTTCAGCTGCGACGGATCGGCCAATCCCGGCACTTGCACCACAATGCGATCATCGCCCTGACGCTGGATAATCGGCTCTTTCGTGCCCGCCTCGTTCACCCGGCGGTTCACAATCTCGATCGATTGTTCGAGCAGTCTTAACTTCAGCGCCTTCAACTTCGCATCGTCGTAATAAAGGCGCGTCACGCCGTCTTTTTCCTCCACCGTTGCATCGGGATCGGCCTTGCGGAATAGCTCGGCGAGCTTCACGTCCTTGCCTACCGTTTCGGGGCGAATTGTCACGCTCACATCGGTGCTGCTGGCATGTAAATCGGTGTAGCCCACCCGCACTTTGCGTAATTCGCTGCGCAAGCCGTCGCGCAGGTTCTGGAAATGCTCGCGCTTATAGGCATCGAAATCGAGCGCCAGCAACAGGTGCGAACCGCCGCGCAAATCCAGCCCCAGGGGAATCGTGTTGCTTGGCAGTAATGCGGGCAGGGAATCGCGCCAGCGCTGAGGCAGGATGTTGGGCAGTGCCGTCAACACAAAAAACACAGAAAGCAGCGAAACCAGCACTATTTTCCAGCGGGGAAACTCAAGCATATACGGCCTTTATGACAAAAGAGAGTCGAGCGCCGCCGCGACACACGCGACGCATCCGGCCCCTTCTCTACTAGAATCCGCGCGCGAGGCAAGGTTTTCCCGGCGCTACTTCTTGCCCGTCTGCATGTTGCGGGTGGCGGAGGGAACGCGCGCCTTCAACCCCTCGAGCTTGTCGCTCACCATAATCTGGCAGCCGAGGCGCGAGGTGTGGGTGAGGCCGAAGGCGAGATCGAGCATGTCTTCCTCGTCGTCGGTCGCTTTCGGCAGCGCTTTGTAATGCGCGTCGTCGATAATCAGATGGCAGGTCGAGCAGGCGAGCGAGCCTTCGCACGCGCCTTCGAGCGGGATCTGGTTTTTGTGCGCCACTTCGAGCAGGGAAATCCCGTTCGGGGCGTTGACGGTTTTTTCGCTGCCATCGGCAAGAATGAAGGTGATGTTCGGCATGCTCAGGTTCCGGGTTCCAGGTTTCAGGTTCCAGTAGCGCGTCCGACACCAGGACCCTGAACCCTGGAACCCGGAACCTGACAGCTACACCTCATCCACCGTCCGCCCCGCGAGGGCGCAGGCAATGGCGGCGTTCATCCGGCGTTCGGCAAAGCTGCCGACGAGGCCGTTGAGCGCCATGACTTCATGGTCGATACGATCGCGGCTTGCGCCGGCCACCGCACCTTCGAGCCGGGCCACTTGTCCGGCGATCATCGCTTCCTCCCCTGGTTTGAGGAGGGCATGATCGGCGGCCAGCGCGGCACGCACTTCGGCCAGCAAGCGCTCGGCACCCACGCGTGCCTCAATCAGCAAGCGTTCGCTGATATCGGCGCGGGCATGTTCCATGCTCGCCGCCACCATACGCTCGATTTCCTCGAACGCAAGCCCGTAAGAGGGCTTCACCGCGATTTCCTGCGCCGTACCGGTGGTGAGTTCCGTCGCCGAAACCATGAGCAGCCCATCCGCATCCACCTCGAACCGCACGCGGATGCGCGCCGCCCCTGCCACCATCGGCGGGATGCCGCGCAAGGTGAAAGTGGCAAGCGAGCGGCAATCCGTCACTTTCTCGCGCTCGCCCTGCAGCACGTGGATTTTCATGGCCGTCTGGCCGTCCTGATAGGTCGTGAACTCCTGCGCGATGGCGGCCGGAATCGGCGTGTTGCGATAGAGTAGCTTCTCCACCAGCCCGCCCATGGTCTCAAGCCCCAGCGAGAGGGGAATCACGTCGAGCAACAGCGTGTCCGAACCTTGGGTCAGCGCCTCGGCCTGCAGTGCCGCGCCGAGGGCCACCACGCGGTCGGGGTCGATACGATCAAGCGCTGGGCGGCCAAAATACTGCGCGACTTTTGCTTTCACCAACGGAATCCGCGTCGACCCGCCCACCAGCACCACGCCGGTCAGGGCGTGCGGCGTGAGGCCCGCATCGCGCACGGCGTGTTCGGCACAGGCGAGCGTGCGCGCAATCAGCGGCTCCATCAGGCGTTCGAGCGCGGGTAGATCGATAAGGTATGGCGTCGCGGCCCCAGCCACGCTCAGCGTCAGCGGCCCGGCTTCGCCCATGCACAGCGCTTCTTTCGCCGCACGGCACTGGCCGAGCAACACCGCCAACGCCTCGGGCGCGAGGGCGGAAACGCCCGCATGATCCATCGCGGCGGCGGCGATCGCATGGTCGATATCATCGCCGCCGAGCGCCGTATCCCCCGCCGTTGCCAGCACCTGAAATACGCCCTGCTCCAGCTTGAGGATGGAAATATCGAACGTGCCGCCACCAAAATCATAAATCGCAAACACGCCTTCGGCCTGCGCATCGAGGCCATAGGCG
>CAZUOS010000288.1:0-2634 GCA_964621415.1 uncultured Azospirillum sp. | reverse complement strand
AAGCAGAATCGCCGACGGCCGATAGCGCGCCGCCTGCGCCTCGATGGTGCGCTTCAGCGCCGGGTATTCCTGCCGCACCACCTGCATGTCGATCAAATGATGCACCCCCGCCTTCAGGGCAAAGGTCGCACAGGCGCTGGCGTCGTGCTGCGCCCCGGCCTTGATCCCCGTATCCCAGGATTGAATGATTTCCGCTCCCGCCTCGCGCCATCCATGCGCCGGGTCTTCCCCCCATAGGCCCGCCTCCCCAGCAGGCGCAGCAAACCGACGCAACCACTCGCGCCGCACCACCCCGCCACTCGTGCGCACCGGCGCTTGCTGATACTGCGCCGAGAAATTCGCACTCCCCAGCTCGCGCTTCGTGCGCTCGAGCACGGCCTGCGGCTCGCGCGCGGGGTGCAGCAGCGCGCCCGCCTCGCGCACATGCGCGAACGAGCCGCAACGAATCACTTGCGGCACCGGCGCAATCGCGGGCAGCGACAGCAACTCCCAGCCGCCTTGCGCCAGCAAATAGCCACTCAAATCCTCGGGGTGCAGCCGCTGCATCACCACCACCATCACTCCGCGCTGCTTATCATCGAGCCGCGAGGCCCAGGTATGTGCGAACCATTGATTCACCGCCTCGCGCTGGGTACGATAACCAGCCTGCGACGGGTTGATCGGATCGTCGATAATCAGCACATTCCCCCCCTCGCCGATCGCCGCGCCCCCCACCGACACTGCCCGCCGGAAGCCGCGCTGCGTGGTCGCAAACTTAGCCTTCTCGTTCTGATCCCCGGCAAGGCGCGTCTCGGGGAACACCCGCGCATACCATTCCGCCGCCAGCACGGCACGGCAATCGGTCGAGTGTTTGAGGCTTAAACCCTGCGCATAACTCGCGGCCATAATACGCTCGGCGGGCTGATGCCCCAGCAGCCAGGCGGGCCAGGCCACCGACACCAGCGTGGATTTCAGCATACGCGGCGGCAGATTAATAATTAACCGATTGATTTCCCTGCGCTCACACGCCTCAAGATAGGCCGCTATCGCCTCCAGATGCCAGTTCGAGGCAAACCGCACACCGGGGCTCACCGTCGCCATCACCCGCCTCAAAAACAGCGAGAAATGCCGCCCACTCGCCGTATCGAAGGGCTGCCGCAATGCATAATGCGTCAATTCGTCACTCATATGCCTCTGAAATCACTTGAGTTTGCCAAACCAACCGGGTATGGTGTTGCAGTACCGCGCCCGTAAAGCTCGCGCGCGGCTGTTGTTGCAACCTCTTGCTAAAGCGCCCCATGGAAGAGAAGCGTCGCTCATTCGTCGATTCGATCATCGCCAAGAAGGGCCACCTCATCCATAAGCTGAAAGCCAAGGATACGACGGGGCGCTGGGCCTATTACTTCGTGCTGGTGGAACCCCCGCGCGAGGCGGCATTCCTGAAAGCGATCGAAGGCGATGGCACGATTGACCTAGAGGATTTCGGCAAGGTGGTCGCCTCATGCTATGGCGAAACGCCCTCCCAGGAAGTCAAAGACTACCTGAAAGAGAAATACGGGTTCGACGTGTAGCGTTTCCGGCTTCCCCCAGAATCATTCGCCAAACCGCCTGACTTATGCTACGCTCAACGCATGGTCGCTGCCGTTACAGACTACGACTTCACCGCGCTGGTCGATGATTTTCTCGCCCATAAGCCGCTTTCTGGCCCGCTGGCCGGGCTGGTGCAACAGGCCGTACGCCGCCGCGCCCTCGAGATCCTGGCACAGCCGGACGTGCGCTACATGCCCGCCTTCAAAATCCTCGATCTATTGGCCGCGCTCGCCAGCATCCGCACGGCGGTGGCCGAAGCGGCGCAGCTCCGCGCGCACGAGGCCGAGGCGCTGCTGCGCGAATCCTTGAGCGATTCCGCCCCGCTCGTGCGGCAATTCCTGCTCGATGCCGCGCTCGAGCGCGCCCGCTACGAGCCGATGATGCTCAACCTCTTCACCGTCGACCGCGAGGCCGAGCGCGCGCTGATTCTGGCGCGCCGCTGGGCCGCCATGCGCGCCGCCCATCAGGAACGCGCCAAGCTGCCGGAAGATTGGATCGAAACCGTGGATAACGCCGTCGAGCAGGCCCTCGCCTCGCCCGATTTTGTCCAATTCCGCCCCGGCCCGCTGCTACAGCTCTTTGCCGAGATGCTGGAGCGCGCGCGGCAATTGCGTGCAGCGGGCGAGCCGCTCAGCGCCCTGCATACCGCCCTATCGGAGCGCAGCCCGCTCTGGCGACGCTACGCCCTCAAATCCGCCCGCTACGCCATGAAAGCCGCCCGCCCGGATTTGGCCCAACTCGCCCCCGTGACCCATCGGATTCAGTGACGCGCGCGGCGCTTATTTCTCCTGCAGCCACTCCGTTAAAAGCGTGATTTCCTCACTGCTTAATGGCTTATCCTCAGGCGCCTCCTGAGCTGCCTGCCCTGCCACTTTGGGTAGCATCGCCAGCGCATGCACCAGCTTATGCAGGTTCACCACCGCGCATTGCTTATCGCCAAACAGCTTGGCCCAGCGCTCTTCCGAAGAAAGCTTGGGGTCGCGCACACTCTGGCGCATTTCTTTTAACAACAATTCAATCAGCACTTCAGCATGCTTTCCTGCACGGTGCGAAGCTGCCTTCGCA
>CAZUOS010000287.1:0-2649 GCA_964621415.1 uncultured Azospirillum sp. | reverse complement strand
GAAAGGCAACCCGCAAGCCTCCCGACAAACGGTAGACTGACGGGCAAGCGTTCCTTGCCGTTCAGCCCAGCCTACCGAGGTCTTCCGCCATGTTCACCTTTGCTCAGGATCTTGCCGACATCCTTGAAACCGTCGACCGCCCCGGCGATTTCTATGCCCACGGAACGCACGCGTTCTTTCTTCCCAGGATCGAGGTTGACGGCGTCGGGCCGATTTCGCTGCCTCTTCTGCCAGCGCAGGCCGAGCAACTGATCGCGGTTGCCGAACAGGCGCCGTATGGGCGTGGCGCCGAAACCCTGGTCGATACGGCCGTGCGCCGGACCTGGCAGATCGCCGCTGATCGTATCCGCCTGTGCGGCCGGCAGTGGGAACAGGATCTCGGTGAAATCGTCAGGCGCACGGCTGTCGGCCTTGGCGTCCTCGAACCGGTCAACGCCGAGTTGTACAAGATGCTGGTCTATGACGCCGGCAGCTTTTTCGTCAGCCACCGCGATACCGAAAAGGCAGCGGGGATGTTCGCCACGCTGGTCGTCGTCCTGCCGTCGATCTTCACGGGCGGCGAGCTGTGCATACGCCACCGCGAACGCGAGGTCTGCCTTGACCTCACCGCGCAGGACCCGTCGGAGCTTGCCTTTGCCGGCTTCTATGCCGATTGCCTGCACGAGGTCCGCCCGGTCACTGCCGGCTGCCGGCTCGTCCTGATCTACAACCTGATTCGCCCGGGCGACAGCGAACTGCCGCAGCCACCGGCTTACGACACCCAGGTCGACCGCGTCGCCGAACTGCTCGGACGCTGGGCAGCCCAGCGCAGCACCGGCGGCGACGCGGCGTGTCCGCAGAAGCTGATCTGGCCGCTCGAACACGCCTACACGCTCGCCGAGATGCGCTTTTCAACGCTCAAGCTCGCCGACGCGGCGGTCGGTTCGGTCCTGCTTGCCGCCGCTCAGCGCGCTTCGTGTCAGGTTCTTCTGGCGTTTCTCACGCTCGCCGAGAACGGTGCGGCCGAGTATGCCTATTCCCCGCGCTCGGGTCGCGGCGCCTACTACGCGGCTGACGACGGTGACCTCGAGGCTGGCGAAGTGTTCGACCGCTGGCTGACGCTCAGCGACTGGCAAAGCGCCGACGGCAGCCCTTCCCTGCTCGACACCTTGCCCGCCGCCGACGCCGAACTCTGTCCGCCGCATGCCCTCGACGACGCCGACCCTGACGAAGAGGAGTTCTCCGAGGCGACGGGAAACGCGGGCGCCAGCTTCGAGCGACGCTATCACCGCGCGGCTTTCGTCGTCTGGCCGAAGGGCAGCCGTGTTGCGATCATCGCTGCGGCCGGACGCAGCACTTCGCTGCCTTGCCTCGAACGGCTGACCGAGCGCTGGCTTGCCGAGGGCGGCGCAGCCGCTTCGCCTCTGCGGCACGAGGCGCGCGAGCTTGCCCGCCTGATGATTGCCCGACGCGGCGACTGGCCGAGCCACGGCTGGGTAGCGGCGCGCGAGTCGGACAAGACGAGTGTATTCCTCGCTGCGCTAAGCCGCCTCGAAGACCTCGACAACATCGCCGCTTACGCCAGCGAAATCAGCGCCACAGGCGCGTACCGCGCGTGCGACAACGCGGCGCTGAGCGACGCTTTGCTGCTCCTGCCGCCAGTGCAGGCGGCCGAGCTGCTGACGCAGGTGATCGCCGGCAACGCCGTGCCGCAGGCCAGCGCCTGTGCCGACCTGCTGGCGCGCCTGGCAACGAGTTTCGTCTCCCGGCTGCCGGTCGGCGCAGCCGCCGAATCGCTGCGTCCCGCCGTGCTCGCGCTGCTCGCCGCGCTGCCCGGCGACGCAAAAACCGCCGCGCCGGCAGCGGACCCGCCGACCGCAGCGCGCGCAGCGCCCCTGACACCGACGCTACCCGTCGAACTGCTTCGTTCGCTAGGTCTACTCGACGAAGCGGCGCTTGGCGCGCGCGCGGTCGATCATCTGCTGGCGAATCCGGGCGCCTTCTCATTCGACACCCTCCTCATTCCTGCCGCGCTGACGCTGGCCGCTGAAAACGCCGCGCTGCGCTCCTGGGCACCGACCCAGCGCCTGATTTCCGCCTGCCTGGCGTACCTGGCGCAGCGGCTTGCCGTCGTGCTTGCGCCGCCGGCCGACTTCGCCCGCGACAGCCGGATCGACTGCAAGTGCCGGCACTGCCGCGAACTCGCCGCATTTCTCGCCGACCCGCAGCGCTCCGAATGGCGCTTCAAGGCCCTCCAGACAGATCGCCTGCACGTCGAGGAGTCGATTCGCCGACACCGTTGCGATGTCGACACCGAGACGGTCCGGCGGGGCAGTCCGCATACCCTTGCCTGCCAGAAGAATCAGGCCAGCTTCGAGCGTCTTGCCGCGCAGCGCGAGCGGGAACGCCAGACGTACGAACGTTTGCGTCAGGCAGCCAGCGAATGAGCCTACCGGCAAAGCACGCACATTGCGCGGCCGTTGCCGGCGAGCAACCGGCGCTGCCCGGCTTTCACCTCGCCCCGTTTCGTCGCCCGCCGCCGATCGCACGCCGACTGGCGCAGACGATCTCGCGCTGGCGTTTGCTCTGGCCGCTGGCAGCCGCCGTATGGCTGCTGGCCGCCTGTACGACGCTGCCGGAAGGCGTCGTCCCGGTCAGCGACTTCCGCCT
>CAZUOS010000286.1:0-2654 GCA_964621415.1 uncultured Azospirillum sp. | reverse complement strand
GCGCAATCCAGCATCCTATTTTTCTTTCGCTGGATTGCGTCGCTTCGCTCGCAATGACGTTCCTATTAATCTACATCTTGTTTACAAATTGCTATGAGATCCTCGGGTTAAACCCGAGGATGACCGCTCTGGAATCTGAGCTTCGTTTCGTAGAAAAAAAGTAAATAAAAAAGCTATCACCCAACAAGAAAACGCCCTCAGGCCTGTGCGCGCTTGTCGTACTTCGTGCCCGTATGCACAAAATGCGCGACCTTCATCACCTCGACCGCCATGTCGGCCGTTTGCTCGAGGTTTTTGGCAATCAGCAGCAAGTGGGTTTCGTCCTCGGCGGTGCTTTCGTGCGCATGCAGATGCAGCAGAATCTCGCGATAGGCTTTTTGCACGCTAGCTCCGTGGCCCAGCAGTTGCAGCGTCACCTCGGGCTGATAATCGAGCATCTGCGCAAGCGCCAGCGGCATCATCGCCTCGAGCGCGGCAATCGCCCGCGCCAGCTGCGCCTTCACCGGCGCGGTGATGGGATGCGTCACCTTGCCCAAACGCTTCGCGCAATTCTTGAGCTTATCCGCCGCGCGCTCCAGCGTTCCGGCCACTTTCACTGCTGCCAGCACGAAGCGCAAATCCTCGCCCGAGATCGTATATTTCCCGATCAGCGAAGCTACCGCCGCATCCACGCGCAGCTCTGCGTCGTTGATGGCTTTGTCGATTTCTTTCGCTTTCTGGAAATGCTCGGGGTTATTTTCCTCAAGCGCGCGCGGCAAAATCTCGAGCACGCCTTGCGCCTGCCCGCCCATGGTTTGCAACATATCAAAAAGCTGACGCAACGCGTCGTCCAGCCCCTTGAACGCATGGTTATCGAATCGAATCATCCGGCGATAGTACGCCCGACGCGGGCTGTTGTACAGTGCCGAGCCGCATCATCCCGCTCTAAACCGGCGCATAAACGGAAGCCTGCGGCAATCCCGTCACGCCCCGACCAGCGCCCGGGCGAACTCCTGCGGCACAAAGGCTTGCAGATCCTCCGCCCCCTCGCCCACGCCAATCGCCTGAATCGGCAGGCCGAATTGATCCACCAGCGCCACGATGATGCCCGCCTTCGCGGTGCCGTCGAGCTTGGTCACCACCAGCCCCGTCACCCCCGCCACCTCGCGGAATGCCTTCACCTGCGCGATGGCGTTCTGCCCCGTCGTTGCATCCAGCACCTGAATCACCTCGTGCGGCGCATCGGGCACCAGCTTACGGATGACCTTGATGATTTTTTGCAGCTCCGCCATCAGGTTATCCTTGGTGTGCAGCCGCCCTGCGGTATCGATAAACACCACATCCGCGCCTTCGGCCAGCGCCCGCTCCACCCCCGCATAGGCCACCGAGGCCGGGTCGGCCTGATCGGCCCCGCGTACAAACACGCAGCCTGCGCGGGCGCTCCAACGCTCCAACTGCTCCACCGCCGCCGCCCGGAACGTATCTGCCGCCACCAGCACCACCCGCTGCCCCGAAGCCCCAAGCAGATGCGCCAGCTTACCAATGGTGGTGGTTTTGCCGTTGCCATTCACCCCCACCACCAGCACCACACGCAGCCCCGCCGCGCCCGAGGGGTGCAGCAGGCTCGCCGCCGGGGCTTTGACTAAACGTTCCGCAATAATTTTGGCCAGTTCTTCTTTAATTTCCTGGGGATCGATGTCGTGATCCAGCCGGTTCTTCGCCAATTCCTCGACCGCCGATTGCGCCGCGGGCAGCCCCATATCGGCAAGAATCAGGGTTTCCTCGAGCGCTTCGAGCGTGGCGCGGTCGAGCTTCTTTTTGGTGAAGACGGCGCCGATCGCATCGGTGGTTTTGCGCAAGCCTGCGCTTAAGCGTGAGAACCAGTTCATGTGTGCTCCTTCGTGCCCCCCTTCTCTAGCCCTTTGCCCCTAAAAAACAAGCCCGCTGCATGTGGGGCTTGACAGCGGGCAGGAAATGCGTACATTGCGCCGCTCAAAAATACTCCGAGGCACATCATGGCTAAAAAAGCAACCATCCTGGTGAAACTGCAATCCACGGCGGATACTGGCTTTTTCTACGTTAAAAAGCGCAACCCGCGTAAGCAGACGGAAAAGCTGAAGTTCAACAAATACGATCCCATCGCGCGTAAGCATGTGGAATTCGTTGAGACGAAGCTGAAATAATGCACCGCTTTCTCACTTCGCTCGCTGTTCTGATGCCTGTCTTCGCCCACGCGGCGGAAGCGACAGAGCAAGCCACCACCACCAGCGCCACCGACGCGCTGGCCGGCAACCCTTCCTATGCCGGTATGCTGCCACTGGTGATGATCATCGTGGTGTTCTACTTCCTGCTGATTCGCCCGCAGCAAAAGCGCATGAAGGAGCATCAGTCGATGCTGGGTGGCCTGAAAAAGGGCGATGAAGTGGTCACCGGCGGCGGCATTGTCGCACGCATCGTGAAAGTGGCGGATGACCGCGTCACGCTCGAGATCGCCAAGGGCGTGGAAGTCACGGCGCTGAAAGGCACCCTCACCGGCCTCAGCAGCCAGATGACAGGCACCGGCACCGCCAGCAAATCCGTGAAGAACGATAACGTGACCCCCGGCCTCGAACGCGTCGCCAACGATAATTAGGCTACCGCTATTTGTAGCATTTCCTGTTTGATCATGCGGAACG
>CAZUOS010000285.1:0-2666 GCA_964621415.1 uncultured Azospirillum sp. | reverse complement strand
CATTGGGCAATTCGGCAAGCTGCTTGATGACGGCCTTCAGGCGTTGCTCGAAATCGCCCCGATATTTAGTGCCCGCCAGCAACGAGCCCATATCCAGTGAATACACCGTCGCATCTGCCAGAATCTCCGGCACCTTGCCTTCGACGATATGACGCGCCAAGCCTTCCGCAATGGCGGTTTTACCCACGCCTGCCTCGCCGACCAGCAAAGGGTTGTTTTTGCGCCGACGACAGAGTGTCTGAATCACACGTTCCAGTTCCTTGTCGCGCCCGATCAAGGGATCAATCCGACCTTCCTGTGCCTGCGCATTGAGATTCAGCGCGTAGTTTTCCAATGCGCCGTTACCCTCCTGCGCAGTCTGCTCCTGCTCGGTCTGCTCGGCTTCACCACGCGTCACTGGCTGAGGATTCTTGGTGATGCCATGAGAAATGAAATTCACCACATCCAGTCGAGAAACATTCTGGCGTTGCAGAAAATACACGGCATGAGAATCCTTCTCGCCGAAAATCGCTACCAGCACATTCGCACCCGTCACTTCTTTCTTGCCCGACGACTGCACATGCAAAATTGCCCGCTGAATGACACGCTGGAAACCCAGCGTCGGCTGCGTTTCGATATCGTGATTCCCGTTCACGATCGGCGTATGTTCATCGATGAAGGTCGACAATTCACGACGAAGCTCTTCAATGTTGACGGCACAGGCACGCAACACTTCGGCAGCCGAAGGGTTGTCGATCAATGCCAGCAGCAAATGCTCGACCGTAATGAACTCATGCCGCTTTTGCCGCGCATCGACAAACGCCATGTGCAGACTGACTTCAAGTTCCTGCGCGATCATTTCAGTTTTCCTCCATCACACATGCCAGTGGATGTTGATGTTGACGTGCAAATGCACTCACCTGTTCCACTTTCGTTGCCGCAAGATCACGCGGATATACGCCACAAACGCCCTTACCTTCACGGTGCACCGCCAGCATCACCTGTGTTGCCTTTTCACGATTCATGCGGAAAAATTTTTCCAGTATCACAATGACAAAATCCATTGGTGTGAAATCATCGTTCAACAGCAATACCTTGTACATCCGGGGCGGGTCGACCTTGCTGCGCTGCGCTTCCAGGACTGCACCGCCTTGTTTCTGATTTCGTGTTCCCATAAGCTGATTCTAATGGCTAACGATGAATCTGCAATATGTATCCTGTCACATCGCATCGACACAGAGTCCACACACATCATTTGCCGATGATCGTGAAATTGCCCTATAGTTCCAAAGCATTTTCACTGAATTACAGAAAACTCCTCGCACTTTGACCCATACGGAATTCGATCATGAAATGGACACGCGAACTCAATCACACTGGGCGTATTCTGGCTGTTTTCCTGCTGGTCACCTACGCTGCAGCCTGCACACATCTACCCTCAGGTGAAAAAGCCTTCAAGAGCTTTGACAGTTGTTTTGCGGCCAATCTGGGATTGGCGACCGTGGGGGGCATTGGCGCAGGCATCCTGGCGACACAACTGGCGGGCGGGCTGACGGGTAGCCATTCCGCAGCGCGAAATGTCGGGACTGCGGCGGGTGTGGCGGTCGGTGTCATGATTGCCATGAAAGCATGGAAAAGTTGTGCTGCGGTCTATAACAAGTCAGAAGTCATCGCCCCCGCCACGCCCGCTGCACGTCCCAGCACCTCCAATGCAGCGACAACCCAGACACCCCGACTGACGCTGGATACACTCAAGGTGCGCGTCGAAGGCACTGAAAATGATCCGCCGCAGCCCGAATTTGCGCTCAGCTATCTGGCTGCCAGCTCGGCGGCCAAGGATATCAAAGCCAAATTCCGCCACAAGGTTGAAATCGTTCGATTCACGAGTACAGACGATAACAAGATGATTCTTGCCGACAATAGCGGTAACGCCATGCATGACAGCACCGGCAAAACAATCCCGCTCGAATCTGCCGCCCACATGCCACGCAATCAGCTTTTCTGGGTGTCGATTGCCGAAGATGGTCGCGACGATTACATTGAAGATGTCGTCATCCAGCAAGGCTCCAGTGCCAGCTATCGTCACAAGCTGCAAGTCCCACCGCGTGCCCAGTTACCCCTGCCCTTGCCCGTCCCCATGCGTTATACGCTAACGGTCGAAGCCGACAATATGACCGCTACGCGTACCGTAGATTTTTCCCTCCTCAGCACGGCGGACCGCCCCAAGATTTATGCGGCTTCCGGCACAAATACAGCCCCCCCCCCAACGACACGCAGTCTGAAAAGTTCCACCCCCAACAATGATGGCGGAACAAAAACCACCCGCAAAGTCACCTTGTATAACGACACCACGGGGCAACGAAAATCCGTTGGGGTTTTGCCTAAGGGCGCCTCCGTCACAATCGAAGATCGCACGACGGCCATCATCAATAACAAGCCCAGCGACTGGGTGAAAGTCAGTAGTGACAAAGGAAGCGGCTGGCTACCCGCAGACTTTATTTCCGGGGCACGTTAACCATGTCGTACCATCGCCTACAAACACACGCACTTCGTCTCGTGCGGGTAGCGGCAGCTATTGCTGGAATGCTGACAATGAGCCTGCCTGCTTTTGCGCTTGAAGACCCGGTCACCCCCGCTGAAATCAGCGAGATTCGCACGGCCTTCAAGGATATTGGCTTGCGCCAGGC
>CAZUOS010000284.1:0-2670 GCA_964621415.1 uncultured Azospirillum sp. | reverse complement strand
CGCAGCCATCCCCCAACGTGGATTTCGGCTCAGGCCAGCTACGGGAGAGCCCGGTATGGCCTGCGGCAAACCGGGATGACGCTTGCGCCTGCGACCGTGTCGGTTGCGCGACTGCCGTTAGGCCATTTTCGCGGCCACCGCGTCTATGAAGTCGGGGCTGGTGAGGTGCGCCTGGCCGCCGCCGACCAGCAGCGCGAGGTCTTTGGTCATCTGTCCGCCTTCGACCGTCGCAATCACCGCGCGCTCGAGGCGATCGGCGAAATCGGCGACTTCGGGTGTGGCATCGAACCGGGCGCGGTATTTCAGCCCTTGCGTCCAGGCGAAAATGCTGGCGATGGGATTGGTGCTGGTGGCCTTCCCGGCCTGATGCTCGCGGTAATGGCGGGTGACGGTGCCGTGCGCCGCCTCGGTCTCGACCGTTTTACCATCCGGCGTGAGGAGGATCGACGTCATCAGCCCGAGGCTGCCGAAACCTTGCGCCACCACATCGCTCTGTACGTCGCCATCGTAGTTTTTGCAGGCCCAGACGAACCCGCCGTTCGACTTAATGGCATAGGCGACGAGGTCGTCGATCAGCCGGTGTTCGTACCAGAGTTTTGCCTCGGCGAAGCGGTCTTTGAACTCGGTGTCGAACACGCGCTGGAAGATGTGTTTGAAATCGCCATCGTATTTTTTGAGGATGGTGTTTTTGGTGGAAAGATAGACAGGGTAGTTCACCGTCAGCGCATAGTTGAAGCAGGCGCGGGCGAAGCCCTCGATCGAGGCGTTGAGGTTATACATGGAAAGTGCCACACCGGCGGAGGGGAACTTATAGACCTCCTGCACCGTGGGGGCCGAGCCATCGTCGGGCACGAAGGTCATGGTCAGCTTGCCGGGGCGGTCGATCACCATGTCGCTGGCGCGGTATTGGTCGCCGAAGGCGTGGCGGCCGACGATGATCGGCGCCTCCCAGCCCGGTACGTAGCGCGGGATGTTTTTGCAGATGATGGGGGCGCGGAAAATGGTGCCATCCAGCGCGTTGCGGATGGTGCCGTTCGGGCTTGGGTACATGCGCTTCAGGCTGAACTCCTTCACCCGCGCTTCATCCGGCGTGATGGTGGCGCATTTGATGCCGACGCCAAAATGCTTGATGGCCGAGGCCGCTTCGAGGGTGATTTTATCGTCGGTCGCGTCGCGGCTCTCGATGCCGAGGTCGAAATATTTGAGGTCGATATCGAGGAATGGCAGGATGAGTTTTTCCTTGATCATCGCCCAGAGAATGCGCGTCATTTCGTCGCCATCCAGCTCGACTACGGGCGTGGAAACCTTAATCTTCGTCATGTGGTCCTCGTGATGAATGCGGGCTATCGTCTTTGTCTAGAGAGACTCGCGCCGCGTTGCAAGTGCCTAAGAACCTGTTTAAAATCTTTCTATGCCACTTCTTTTTGACTATTTTGGCTGCAAATGGCGGGCTGATTTTTGAAATAGAGTGACTATTCCTGCAAATCATCCCACCATTTTCGCTCAAAATAGTCTTAAAAATAAGCGACACAGAAAGATATTAAACAGGTTCTAAACCCGTGCGCTGAGCCAGATGGCCGCGCGGCAGAGGCGACGGATCGCGCCTGCGAGTGGGGCATAGAGTGGCAAGGTCGCCGCGCCGTGGGTAAGGCCGACGTCGTGATGCTCCATTTCCTCGTCGCGGAATTGGCGGATGGTGGGGGCGAGCGTGGGGTCGATGGCACCGCTGGCGAGCTGTTCGTCGTAATGCCGCGTGATGACCGATTCCACCGCCACCGTGCAGGCCATGGCGGCCTTTACCCCGAGCCGTGCGGTGCCCGCGCCCAGCAGCCAGCCGCCCACATGCCAGAGCGGCATCAGCAGCGTGGGGCGTACGCGGTAGCGCGGCAATACGGCATTGAAGGTGGAAAGATGCACGGCCTCCTGTGCGGCCATGTGCGCTAGCTCCGGCGCGCATGCGTGGCGTTTGAGCACAGCCTGCTGCCCGGCATAAATGCGCACCGCGCCATACTCGCCCGCATGGTCCACCCGCAGGGCAGCGGCAGCGGGATCGCGCAGGGTAAAATCGCCCGGCAGCGGGCGGGGGTTAATGCTGTTGCGCGTCATAACGTCTCCCATCAAAACGGGCCTGGGCAATGCCTAGTCCTAGCATCAGCAGCGCCCAGATCACATTCCATACGGCCATCGACAGGCCGAGGATCGTCGCCGCGATTTCGTTGCAGGGCACCACGGGGGCGCTTGCAATGGCGGCGCGCAGGGCGGCGAGGGAATCGCCCGCCGTGGTTTCGGCCACGCAGCCTCCCGTATAATGCAGCCAGCCTTGCTCGATGCCACTATGCACCATGCCGAGCAGCGCTGTGCCAAGAAACGCATAAAGGCCGAACGCCACCGCGCCGCGCCAGAGCAGCGTGCCGCGCGGCAGCACGAGGCTTAGCCCACCCATCAGCAGCGCGACCAGATAGGGATAGCGTTGCAGCAAACAGAAATGGCAGGGGTGCAAGCCAAAGCCGAATTGTGCCACCAGCGCCGCCGCAAGCGGCAGCAGCGCGCCGAGGATGAGGATCGACGCCATGGCGACGATTTTCTCGGGGTGATGCGGAGGGCAGCAACGAAACATAGATGGCCGACTAGCACAGCCGAAGGCGCTCCGCAACCCGTGGCTTCAGTGCC
>CAZUOS010000283.1:0-2674 GCA_964621415.1 uncultured Azospirillum sp. | reverse complement strand
GTCGCCTGCGCGTGGGCGTGGATAATATCTACTGGGCGGATACCTTCAATCACACGGTGGTGGATGGCAGCGCCTATCAATTCGTCAGTGTCACGGCCACCATCGCCATGACCGGTGGCTTTCTGGTGCTGAATGCTGGCAACTCGGTCGCATCGGCAGCGGTGGCACGTGCGCAGACATATAAAACCTTCCCGCTGCATCCGGCAGGATCACTGGAGGTGGCCTTCAGGCTACGCTTTGCCAATAACCCTATCGCCAACAATGTCTGCGAGTTCGGCTTGGGCTTTGCCGCCACGACTGCCACGCCAACGGATGGGGTGTATTTCAAGATAAATAGCTCCGGCAATCTCGTGGGTGTGATGAATATCAACGGTACGGAAACCACAACTGCACCGCTAACGCCACCGGTGGCTGGTCAAGTGCGCCACTATCGCATCGTGATTGATCAGGATCGGATTGAGTTCTTCATCGACGGTGTTCTGCAGGGTGTAATCCTCTCTCCAAATACCGCCGCCGCTGTATCGCTCTCACGCTGGCAGCCGCTGCTCATGCGCTGTTACAATGCCGCCGCAACCGGCACCTCCCAGCGCATGGAAGTGGCCGATGTATCGGTGATTGCCCGTGATCTGGCGCTGAACCGCCTCTGGCCTACGGCAATGGCTGGTGCAGAGTGCGGCAGCTACAACAACCCACGCGGCGCAGCGGTGGCACAGTCTGCCAACTATGCCAACAATACAGCGCCGGTATCCGCTGCACTTTCAAACACAGCGGCAGGCTACACCACGCTGGGTGGCCAGTTCCAGTTTGCAGCAGTGGCCGGTGCGGAAACAGATTATGCGCTCTTTGGCTTCCAAGTCCCAGTCGCCGCAGCCGCTGGTGGTAACCGTAACCTCGTTATCCGAGGGGTGCGGATTGAAACCTTCAACATGGGCGCAGCCTCCGCCACCACACCCACGCTTTTACAGTGGGCGCTGGGCATTGGTTCCACCGCCGTGTCGCTTGCCACGGCAGATTCCAACACCTCAGGCACGCGCTCGCCGCGCCGGGTGCCGCTGGGCATCCAGTCCATGCCAGTGGGAACGCCGATTGGCGGCGCATTAACACCCATCGACGTGAACCTTGATGCACCGCTCTATGTGGCGGCAGGCACCTTTGCCCATGTTATCCTTCGCATACCGGTGGCAACTGCCACCGCATCCCAGATCATCCGTGGGTTGGTGATGATCAACGGCTATTTCGAGTAACCAAACCCACCATCGCAACCACCACCGGCCATTGAGCCGGTTTTTTTATGTCTGGAGGAATTATGACACACGAACAGGAAGCAGAGGATTTGGACGTGCATGTGGCCGTATGCGCGGAGCGGTACAAATCGCTGGAATATCGGCTGGATCGCATCGAGCGGGTGCTGTGGTGGTCAACCACCATCCTTATGACCGGCATGGGCGGCATCATTTTCAAACTCATCACATTACGGGGGATTTTATGATCACACTTCTCGGTGCCATTGTTGGCTTTATCAGCGCGGCGTTTCCTGACCTGCTGAAGCTGTTCAAGGATAGTCAGGACAGAAAGCACGAGCTGACGATCCTACGCCTGCAAATGGAGCAACAGGCGCAAGGCCACGCCAACCGGCTGGAAGAAATCCATGTGCAGGCCGATATTGCCGAAAGCCGCGCTCTCTACAAAACCTTCTATTCCGGCATCCGCTGGGTGGATGCGCTGAATGGCACGGTGCGTCCCGTCATCGCTTACAGCTTCTTCGCTCTGTATGCGGTCGTGAAGGTGATGCAGTTCTCCGCTGATCTGCCGTGGCTGTTATGGACGGAAGAAGATCAGGCGATCTTCGCAGGCATCATCAGCTTTTATTTCGGCCAGCGTGCCATGACCAAAGTGCGGGGTGGCAAATGAGACATGTCACACAGGAAGGCCTGAGCCTGATTAAGCATTTTGAGGGCTTTTCAGAGGCGATTTATCTGGACGCAGCAGGCCTGCCCACGATTGGCTATGGGCATTTGCTGCGTCCGGGTGAAGCGGAGATGTTCCGGCGCGGCATCAGCCATGAGGCAGCGATCGCGCTATTGATCAAGGATGTGGAAGCTGCCGAGCGTTCGGTGCTGCGCCTGATTGCCGTGCCACTCACCAACGGCCAGTTCGATGCGCTGGTGTCGTTTACGTTCAATCTGGGCGGTGGGGCGCTTCAACGCTCCACCCTCCGTCGCAAGGTCAACCGCGAAGAACATGACAACGTGCCAGCAGAATTCCTACGCTGGGTCTGGGCTGGTGGAAAGAAACTGCGTGGGTTGGTTAGGCGGAGGGAGGCGGAGGTCGAGTATTATAATGGGTAATCTGCTTATGTTCCACAGAACGTCTGGTAATTGCGGTTCGCATGGGGCGGTGGGGTTCGGAATTGCAGATTGCTTTCGGTTTCAGCAAACGGATGTTGCACCGCTTCAAGTAGTGTGTGGAACGCTTTGAGGTTGACTTCTTCGGCGAATGCAAGCGCATCCTCCACATGCTGATTGCGCGGGATGATGACGGGGTTACTGTCACGCATCAGGCAGAATGAGGATTGAAGGGGTTTGGTGTTGCGCACCAACCGTGCTTGCCAGCGTGTGTGCCAATCCCGAAATGCTTGAGATTGATACGCCTCGCCGCTGGGGATGGTTTCACT
>CAZUOS010000282.1:0-2683 GCA_964621415.1 uncultured Azospirillum sp. | reverse complement strand
TTATGATAAATTCAAGCCTCAAATGCACCACTTTTTAAATTAACTAACCTAAGCCAAAAACTGAGCCACCACCTCATTAGGCGTTAAGTAGTTAAGACACTTCCTCGGACGATTGTTAATCTTTTCTTGAATTTCATAGATCTCCTGGTCGGAGAGACTCCCTAGGTCGACAGACCTGGGGAGGTAATAACGAACCAAACCGTTGGTATTCTCTACCGTTCCCTTTTGCCAAGAGGAGTAAGGGTCGCAGAAGTAAGTTTCAACACCATACTCCTTCTTAATCTCATAGTGACATTGTCCTTCCAACCCATTATCAAATGTGATACTTTGAAAACAAGTTTGGGGTAAGGATTCAATCGTTTCTCGTAGAGCCTGATGCGTCGCTTCACTCGACTTGTCAGGTACCTTGTGAATTCTGACCAACCTACTTTTTCGCTCACACTGCACGCTAAGTGCAGTGTGTTGTTTTGAAAAAATCATACTATCACTTTCCCAGTGGCCAAAGGTAGTTCTTGAAGTGATTTCCTCTGGTCGTTGATGGATCGATATTCGCTCAGTAATGAGACTTCTCCGGTGTTTTCGACCAAACTTCCGCTGTCGTTTAGGCCTACCTCTCTTTAAACAGCGGTACAACAGCTCGTACCTTCCTTCACCTTCGTAAATGTAATGGTAGATGGTTTCGTGGCTCACGGTGATGCCTTGAAGTTCGACAGGTGGTTTACACTTAAGCCTTCCAGAGATTTGTTCAGGAGACAATTCGTCCCTTAACTGACCTACCACCCACTGCCTAAGAACAGGAAATTTCTCAAACTTACCTCTCTTTTTCTTTCGCCACCGTCTCTCAAAACAAACTTGGGCAGTAGCCGCTCGATATCCGGAGTACTCCGTAGCATTCCGCCGGAGCTCGCGGCTTAGTACCGAATGGTCACGGTGCATGATCCGAGCTATTGCCCGTACACTCAGTTGAGTTCTTCGCAAGTACTCTAACTTTTCACGTTCGTATACGGTTAAGTGACTTTTAGTTGTTTTCATATATGCACCACGGTTAAGAAATTAACCTCTGATAGTACCAGAGGGTGGTGCATTGAGTTTAGAATGTATCTAAGGATAAATTCAAGCCTCAAATGCACCACTTTTTAAATTAACTAACCTAAGCCAAAAACTGAGCCACCACCTCATTAGGCGTTAAGTAGTTAAGACACTTCCTCGGACGATTGTTAATCTTTTCTTGAATTTCATAGATCTCCTGGTCGGAGAGACTCCCTAGGTCGACAGACCTGGGGAGGTAATAACGAACCAAACCGTTGGTATTCTCTACCGTTCCCTTTTGCCAAGAGGAGTAAGGGTCGCAGAAGTAAGTTTCAACACCATACTCCTTCTTAATCTCATAGTGACATTGTCCTTCCAACCCATTATCAAATGTGATACTTTGAAAACAAGTTTGGGGTAAGGATTCAATCGTTTCTCGTAGAGCCTGATGCGTCGCTTCACTCGACTTGTCAGGTACCTTGTGAATTCTGACCAACCTACTTTTTCGCTCACACTGCACGCTAAGTGCAGTGTGTTGTTTTGAAAAAATCATACTATCACTTTCCCAGTGGCCAAAGGTAGTTCTTGAAGTGATTTCCTCTGGTCGTTGATGGATCGATATTCGCTCAGTAATGAGACTTCTCCGGTGTTTTCGACCAAACTTCCGCTGTCGTTTAGGCCTACCTCTCTTTAAACAGCGGTACAACAGCTCGTACCTTCCTTCACCTTCGTAAATGTAATGGTAGATGGTTTCGTGGCTCACGGTGATGCCTTGAAGTTCGACAGGTGGTTTACACTTAAGCCTTCCAGAGATTTGTTCAGGAGACAATTCGTCCCTTAACTGACCTACCACCCACTGCCTAAGAACAGGAAATTTCTCAAACTTACCTCTCTTTTTCTTTCGCCACCGTCTCTCAAAACAAACTTGGGCAGTAGCCGCTCGATATCCGGAGTACTCCGTAGCATTCCGCCGGAGCTCGCGGCTTAGTACCGAATGGTCACGGTGCATGATCCGAGCTATTGCCCGTACACTCAGTTGAGTTCTTCGCAAGTACTCTAACTTTTCACGTTCGTATACGGTTAAGTGACTTTTAGTTGTTTTCATATATGCACCACGGTTAAGAAATTAACCTCTGATAGTACCAGAGGGTGGTGCATTGAGTTTAGAATGTATCCTGGGGGTAAGCGTATTGACTTTTTTCTGTAAGAATTTATAATAGGCACCACGACCGATGAACATATGGCCTCATCGTCTAATGGCTAGGACACCGCCCTTTCACGGCGGTAATACGGGTTCGATCCCCGTTGGGGCTACCAATAAAAAATTTAGTGGATTGCTCGGGTAACTCTATTTTTGCTAAAAAAGTATAATGAGCATAAGATATAGTCAAAAGTTATATACAAACTACCCTATGTCCGATATTCCAAATTGTTTTTACCGAACAAGCATCAAAGCTCTTATACTTGATGATCAAAAAAGATTCCTGTTAGTTTTAGAAAAAGCCGGCCAATCGGAGCTTCCTGGTGGTGGTTTAGACTTTGGTGAAAAGCCGCACGCGTGTTTAGCCCGAGAGTTAAAAGAAGAAATGGGTGTTGAGGCAGCCCACATCGCTGATAAACCATCGTATTTTGTAACAGCTCAAACAACCACCGG
>CAZUOS010000281.1:0-2706 GCA_964621415.1 uncultured Azospirillum sp. | reverse complement strand
GTTGGGAGCCACACTACCGGCCTCGGCGCATGCCCTGCCGATTACCATTGTGATTGCCGCTCCAGCCCCAGTGCACCGCTATGCCCCACCGCCGCCCCCTGCACCGGTTGCCTATATCCCCGCACCGATGTGGGGACCGCCGCCCTACCGCGAATATTGGCACCACCCGCATCACCGTTGGCACGAGCGCAAACACAAGTACGAAGCCTGGAATCGGTGGTAGGGTGGCTTCTCGCATGAGCCCGCCGCAACACTACAACTAGCTTTCGGCCACCACTTTCGTTATGCTCAGGCCGATGAGCGACACGGCGACGACACATTCCCCCCTCACCCCGCATCTACGGGCGATGATTGCCGCGCGCGGGCCGCTGAGCCTTGCAGAGTTCATGGCCGTCGCGCTGACGCATCCCGAGCATGGCTACTACACCACGCGCGACCCCATCGGCGCGCGGGGCGACTTCATCACCGCACCGGAAATCAGCCAGATTTTTGGCGAGATGCTTGGCCTCTGGGCGGCGCAGGTGTGGATGCAGCTCGGCGGCGGGCCACTGAGCCTGGTCGAGCTGGGGCCGGGCCACGGCGTGCTGATGGCGGATGTGCTGCGCGCCACGCGCCATGTCGCAGGCTTTCACGAGGCAATCAGCATCCACATGGTCGAGGCCTCGCCGACACTGGCCCACACGCAATATCTGAAGCTGCGCGACCTGCATCCGCGCATCGAATGGCTCGATACGGTGGAGCAGCTGCCACCTGCGCCGAGCCTCATCCTCGCCAACGAGTTTTTCGATGCCCTGCCCATCCGCCAATATGTGATGACCGATCAGGGCCTGCGCGAGCGCCGAGTGGATTGGGACGAAGCCAGCGAAAGCTTCGTGTTTGTGCTGGCCGAACCGGGGCTGATGCTTGCCAAATCCGGCACCGCCATTCCGCCCGGCACGGTGATGGAGCAATCCCCCGCGAGCCGTGGCGTGATGCGCCATCTGGCGCAGCATCTGCGCACCCATGGCGGCGCCGCGCTGGTGATTGATTATGGGTATCTCGGCGAGGCGCATCACGATACCCTCCAGGCCGTGCGCCAGCATCTCTACCATCCACCGCTGAAAGACCCTGGCCTGGCCGACCTCACCGCCCATGTCGATTTTACAAGCCTGCTCGCCATCGCCCGCGATGCGGGACTGGCCACCTGGCCGCTCGCCACCCAAGGCGCGTTTCTCACCCGCATGGGCGCGCCCTTACGCCTCGAGCGCTTGTGCCAACAAGCAACCGACGCGCAGCGTGAATCCCTCGCCCGAGGGCTCGAACGGCTGATCTCGCCGCAGGCTATGGGCGAGCTGTTTAAGGTGATGGCAATCGCCAGCACTCCACTGCCCGACATGCCGGGGTTTGGGGAATAGCCCTCGGGCAGGGCACGTCATTGCGAGCGAAGCAAAGCAATCCAGCAAACCGTCAGGCGCTAAGCCTCCGGCAGTGTCCACACCAGCCCATAGCCGCCCTGATGGCCGCGCACCCGCGCGATGAGGCGGCCCGAGAGCAGATCCGCCGCATAGCGCCCAAACACCTCATAGCGCCAGCCATGACCGAACGGCGCTTTCTCGAGCGGTAGGCTGCCGCGCACAACTGCTTCGAGCGATTCCTTATCCGCCACCAAGCGCGGCACCACATGGTAATCCTCGGATTTTTGCTTCAGCAGCAGCTTCAGCTGGTCGAGACACGCCTCCTGCGCCGCCACCAGCGATTTCTCGCGCGGTGCAGGCGTGGGGAAGCTTTCTTTCGGGGCCATGCGCGCGTCATGAATCGCATCCACCAGCGACGCCATCGACTCGCGGCTCAGCTGGCCCTGAATCCCTCGCACCTCGAGCATCTCCTCGATGCTCTCGGGCATTTGGGTGGCCACTTGCACCACGTAATCATCTTTCAAAATCCGCTGACGCGGCACATCCTTGCGCGCCGCCATCTGCTCGCGCCAGGCGGCGACGGCACGCAGAATTTGCAACGTTTCGGGCGAACGGCTCTTCACCTTCAGCCGCACCCAGGCGTGGTTGGCATCCACCCGATAATGGGTAATATCGGCCAGCCCCGCCATCTCCTCCGCAATCCATTCGCCACGGCCATCCTCGGCGATCTGACGCATCAATTCCTCGTACACCTCGCGCAGATGGATCACATCATCGAGCGCATAGGCAACCTGGCGCGGGCTTAAGGGGCGGCGCGCCCAATCCGTAAAGCGCGACGCTTTGTCGAGCGTTGCGCCGCAAATATCGTTGACGAGGCTCTCATACGAGGTCGATTCCCCATAGCCGCACACCATCGCCGCAATCTGCGTATCGTAGAGCGGATAGGGCACGCAGCCCGAATCATGCACAAAAATCTCGATATCCTGCTTACAGGCGTGGAACACCTTCACCAGCCGCTCATCGGCAAATGCTGCATAAAGCGGTGCGAGATCAATCTCCGGATTCGCAATCGGGTCGATCGCCACCGCTTCCTTGCTGGTTGCCACCTGCAACAGGCACAGCTGCGGAAAATAGGTGCGCTCCCGAATAAACTCGGTATCGACCGTGATAAATTGTTCATCGCCAAAACTGGCGCAAAACTGGGCCAGATCTTCAGAAGTCGTGATAATACGTGTCTGCATGGATGCCTTCATAATGTATTAAGGATGATACGCAACCCGTTTGTGACGACTGCCCTCCCCCTGAGCAATGG
>CAZUOS010000280.1:0-2729 GCA_964621415.1 uncultured Azospirillum sp. | reverse complement strand
GTCTTCCTGAGCGCGCGCGCCGTCGAGATACTGCGCGACCAGATCGGGCACGACGTGCACATCGTCTTCCCGTCAACGATGCCCGGCCGCGAAGGACAACCTCAAAGCAACATGGCAATGTTGGCCGCGCTCGACCGTCTCGGCATGCGCGACAGGACGACGGTTCACGGGCTCTGCCGGGCGACGTTCTCGACCTGGCCGAATGAGACCGGCGCCGCGCGCCCGGACGTGATCGAGGCGTGCCTTGCGCACAAGGAACAAGACCGCATCCGCGCCAGCTACAACCGCGCCGAATTCGCCGATGCAAGGCGCGACCTGCTCGCCAAGTGGACCGACTATCTCGCGCGTCCGGCGGCGCCCGTGCTCGCGCTGCACGCTGCATGAGTTGACCCGCGATCCCGCCCGCCGACAGCCGCCTCCGGGCGGCTTTTTCATGCGCGTGCGCGGCTACGGGTTTACCCGGGGGGAAAACGTTCCCAAAACGCGGGGCAACACTTCACCTACAGCAACGCGCACGGGGGATTTGCAAGTGGACTATGAACGTGAAACGGCAGGAAACGGCGGACACGGCCTCCGCCAAAGGGCAACGCTGGCTTGGCCCGCGTCGGGCGCAGTCGTCCAATCCGCCAGTGTTTCCGCCAGCCCCGTACTGCTGACCGAGCGGCAAGCGGCCGCATGTCTCGGCGTCAGCATGCGGAAATTCCACGATCTGCGCCGTGAGCCCTGGATGCCGGCGCCCATCGTGCTCGGGCCGCGCCTGCATCGCTGGGTTCGCTCGGAAATCGAGTCCGCGGCGGTCTCGGCGATGCCACGGCAGAGCGCACCGGGCGACGAACCGGCGCACCTGCTGCGCGCGCGCATTGAACGCGCGAAGCAAACGGGGTCGCTGGCGTGAGCGCGTCGGCTTCGATGCGTACTGCCCCCGCGAGCTCGGCCGTTGCATCGGGGCAAGCGCTGCTCACCATCGAGGGCGAACGCAAGGCCGCCGAGTTCCTGGCGCGCCTGCATGCGCAGCAGGCCGACCCCGATGAACTGGCGGTCATCGTCTCCATGCTCTACGGCGCGACGCTGCGGGGTTTCTGCCGCGTGATCGAGAAGGTGCTTCGCGGGGTTGCAGCATGACCGCCGCTGAGCAAATCGCGACTAGTGGCAATTTGCCCCGGCGGCGCGGCAAGGCGGCAAGCACGCTGCGGCTCGAGTCCGAGATTCATCGCATCGTCGCCGGGCGCGCGCCCATCACGGTGCGCGGCGTTTGCTACGCGCTTTTCACCGAGGGCTCGCTGCCCGACATGAGCGTGAATTGCACGCAGCGAATCAGTCGCGTAATGACCGACATGCGCGAGTCCGGCGAGCTGGATTGGACGCTCATCGTTGACGGTTCGCGCGCAGTGGATCGGATCAGCGCCTGGCGCGACACCGCCGCATTGATTCGCGCGGCCGTATCGCAGTACCGGCGCGACTACTGGCAGGATCAACCAGCGCGGGTAGAGGTCTGGTCCGAGAAATCGACCGTGGCAGGTTTGCTTGCGCCAGTGCTTGATGAATTCGGCGTCACCTTCCGCGTGATGAAGGGATTCGGTTCGTTCACTGCGGTGAAGCAGGCCGCCGAGGATTCGCTCGATCTGCCCGCTGACCGCGATGCGATCGCGTTCTACATCGGCGATTGGGACCCGTCCGGGCTGTACATGAGCGAGGTCGATCTTCCGCAGCGGCTAGAGCGTTACGGCTCTGCATGGGGCTTCCGGCGCATCGCTCTAGTGCAAGACGACCTGGCCGCGCTGCCGAGCTTCCCCACGGCAACGAAGGCCACCGATGCGCGCGTGCGCTGGTATCGAGGCCATACCACGGCGGACCCGCGCAAGTGTTGGGAGCTTGACGCGATGGACCCGAACGACCTTAGGGCGCGCGTGCGCGATGCCATCGTCGAGCAGATCGACACCGACGCATGGAACCACGCGATCCAGATCGAGCGAACCGAGGTCGAATCCATGCGGCAATTCCACGCGGCATGGAACAACCGGATCGGGGGCCGTGATGGCAAACGGCCGTAACGCGGGAAAACGCGCTACAGGGCGCGAGCCGGGCGGGTTCGTGTTGATGCCCTGGTCCGTGCTCGATAGCGCCGCATACGCCCGTTTAAACCATCCGGCGAAGGCGTTGTTGATGGAGATCGCGCGGCAGTACGTTAGGGACAACAACGGCAGGCTCCTGGCGTCGAGGGCCTACTTGGCGAAAAGGGGTTGGAAGTCTCACGACGTGATTGAGCGCGCGCGCGACGAGCTGCTGAACTCGGGGTTCATCTTCGAAACCGTGAAGGGCCATCGTCCAAACAAGGCGAGCTGGTACGCGATCACGTGGTGGCCGCTCGACCGCCATCCGGGTTATGACGCTGGCGCTGCTGCTGGGTTCGTCCGCAGCAGTTACAAAGCGAGTCAAAACGGTTACATCCTTAGCCCGTCTGGCGGGCTAGGCAAGGCTGCTATTGGCCCGTCTGGCGGGCTAAGGACAGTGCCGCCTAGCCCGTCTGGCGGGCCTATAGGGGCCGTTTCTGGCACTTCGCCTAGCCCGTCTGGCGGGCACCATCTAGAGAAGCCATCTGCGGCTGCTGCTCGCTGTTCGGCTGTTGGGGCTGTTCCTGGGGTTGGAATTGGCGAGCGGCCCAGCGTACGGAAAGCGGCGCGTGCCGGCGCTGTGGCCGCGTTGGGCCTGTAGGGAGTGCTGCAAGTGGC
>CAZUOS010000279.1:0-2745 GCA_964621415.1 uncultured Azospirillum sp. | reverse complement strand
ACGTTAGCAGAAGTTGAGAGTTCTATTAAGACGCGTGAGGCCGCTGGGGCAGAGGCTGCCAAGGCAGTTTCTGCATCGACTCCCTCTTCAGTGTTCGTCACTGAAGCAGGCAGAGTTGGGTTTGGTGCGAGTCCCTCCACATCGTCGTATTCAACGCTGCCTATGGGGCTGGGACTAGTAAACGATCCCACTAAGCTAGTGGCGGGGGGAAGTACGCTGCCACGTGATTTTGCGGCCGATCCCTTGGCTGGCTTCGTTCCGCCGCCCACGCCGTCAGTAGCTGCGGCAGGAGCGCCGGGGCGAGTTGGTCGCACCTAGCCCGGTATTTGCCTTTCCGGGCGGGGTGGGGTAGCGTGGCCCGAAAGGGGCTCTATGGGCGACGCATCATTCTTCGTGCAGGCTGATTATGACGGCGCGCCGGTGCTGAAAATCGGCGCGGTGGTGCTTGACGAAGAGGCCAGCGGTCAGAGGTCAGAGACCCGCGATGCTGCCCACGCCCCGAACCCTGAACCCCGCATGCTCATTCTTCGTCCGCACCCGAAACAGGCTGGGGAAACACCGCCCCTCGTGCTGCCGCGCGGCAGCCGACAATATGCCACGATAGCGGCGGATGGCGCCACCCAATGGCACGACGCACGCGATGAGGCAACAGGCCGCGCCCATGCCGCGACGCTCGAGCCGTTCGCGCGCGGCCTTGCCCGCGAATTGGCCGAGGAAGCAGGCATCGACGCCGCGCTGCTGGCGCGCAGCCCGTGCCGGGCGCTCGGGGCGCTGCCGTTTCACTCGCGCCACAAGGGCATCTACCCGATTTACTGGTTTGTGGTGACCCTCGCGGCGGCGGATGCCGCGGCGCTGCTGGCAACCCCTCTGCCCATGGATGCGAGCGAACGGCGCTGGGAAACCCTGGCTACGATTGAGGCGCTCGCGGCGCGCGGGGAGTTCTCCGCCGGCTATTTGCCGGTGATTCACGCGGCGCTCCGCTCGCAATGACGTGCTGCGTATCCATACGTTGATCGAAACCCAGGATGGGGCTTACGGATAATAGCCGGGGCGGGGGCGGCGCAGGCGGCGTAAGGCGATGCGGAGGCGGCGGGCGAAGGAGCGCCTCGGCACGGGGAAGGTTTCGCCAAGCGCGGCTTCCGCCCCCGGGATCACCGTGCCGAAATAAAACGCAGAGAGCGCGGGCCAGGCAGCGCGCACAGCCGCGTGCCCCCATTTATGCACCTGCTGCGGTACGCGGGCGACAGATTCGATCACCATCGTCGCTTCCTCGATCAAGGGATCGGGGTGGCGATAGGCATCGGCCTCGGGCGCGAGGTTCACCGCCATATCGGCCAAGTATTGACGCAGCGCATCGCCCGTGCGCAAACGCGGATAGAGGCGCGGCGGCAGCACGGCCCCGCGCGGCAGGCGCAGGCGAAACCACCCAAGCGCCAGCCCCCACCAGAGCTGGTGCCAGCCCCAGGTGAGGCTATAGCGTCGCCGCGCGTGATAGAAGGCGAGGCGATCCTCGGCCCGGCAAAGCGCCGCTAGCCCTGCCGCCGAATATCGCTGCGCCAGACGCGCCACCTGCGCCTGATCCGCCAGACGCGCGGCGCGGGCGGTGGGGTCGGCCCGCAATTGGCTGGCGTTGCGGTCGGTGGAATAACGGCCGGTGATGCGCCCGTTTTCGCGCCTCAGATCGGCGAAATGGCCGAGTTCCTGCCCGGCAATCACGATCAACCGGGCGAGGGCGGGGAAGCCATCGGTGACGTAGGTTTTCTGCTCGCCCTCGAAAAACGGGTCGCCCCCGGCCGAGACATAGACCGCCGCGCTGCCCCTATCGGTTGCTTGCAGGCCGCTCGCGGTGCCATGCGTCTGCCAATGTTGCAGCTCCATGAGGTCGGCGACATTGTGGCTGTAGGAAAGGTAGATTTCGGCGCCGGAACGCAGCAACAGCTCGAGCACGGCGGGATGCGCCGCCTGCATCAGCGCCCTCGCCGCGCGCCACTCCTTTTCGGTGCTGAGCCCGCGCGCCTTACGTAGCTCGCGCATCAGGTGTGCGCGTGTATCGGCGATGCCTTGCGACCCATGCGCTGCAGCGCTGTGGCGCTTCAGCCGACGCTCGGTCGTAGCCGCAAGCGCGGGGTCGGTCAGCTCGCGGGCACTGAAGGTGGTATCGCCCAGCCGCACGAAATTGCGCGCGTGTTCGGCGTTGATGCGCAATTTGCCGCTGGCCACCAGCCGCGCCGCCATCGCCTCGAGCGCAGGCGGCATTTCCCAGGCTTCAATCGCGGGTAGAAACGCCAGCAGATGATAGAGATTCTCGGTCACGGGGGAAGTATAGCGGGATTGGGGGGATTGGGGAATGGGCGAAATGGGGAATGGAGGAATTGAGGAAATGAAGAATTGAGGAAATGGAGAATTGATCCGGGCTTCCAGAGCCTATAGCTCCCCCCTTGAGGGGGAGCCAAATCGCGCGAGGCGCGGTATAGAGGTTGTTGCTCAAACGTGGGATACGCGATTTGGTGGGGGGTACGGTGCCGCACACTCCCACCGCCGAGTTATGCTGAAACGTACCCCCCACCAAATCGCTGAAGAAGCGATTTGGCTCCCCCTCAAGGGGGGAGCTATAGGCTCTGGAAGCCCGGATCAATTCTCCATTTCCTCAATTCCTCATTTCCTCAATTCCTCATTTCCTCAATTCCTCCATTCCCCATTTCGCCCCCTCCCCCAATCCCTTTACAAAACCCCAGCACTGTGCCA
>CAZUOS010000278.1:0-2745 GCA_964621415.1 uncultured Azospirillum sp. | reverse complement strand
TCCCCATGTCCACCCCACATTTTCCTGCGCCGGAATGGATGTCTGTCTCGAGTTCGCTCGCAGCAGCGCTGGCGCACGAGGTGCGCAACCCCCTACTCTCCATCAAAGGTGCGGCGCAATTACTGGCGCAGGCGGTGGGGCCAGAGGATCGCACGCTGGCAGAGCTGATCGTCACCGAAGCGAACCGCATCGACCAGCTCATCGCCACGCTTGATCCCCTCACGCCCACGCCCACACAATCCACCGAAGCGCTGAACGTTCATGAAATTATGGAACATGCACGCCTTTCGGTGCGCAGCTTTGCGCCACATATCCACACCGCCACGCGCTACGACCCCTCGCTCCCCACCACGCGCGGCAACCGCGAGGCGCTGATGCAGGCGATGCTGAACCTGGTGCGCAATGCCGCCGAGGCACTGGCCGAGCATCCCGCACCGAACCTCACCTTCGCCACACGCTACCTCGCGGGCGAGCGCATGCTGCGGCCCGATGGCCAGCCCCTCACCCTTGCCCTCAGCCTCACCGATAATGGGCCGGGGGTCGAGCCGTCGCTGGTGCCGCGCCTGTTCACGCCGTTCAATAGCGGCAAGCCGGGTGGCAAAGGGCTGGGCCTTGCCATCACTGCCAAAATCATCGAGGAACATGGCGGCCTCATCGCCTACGAATCGCCCGCAGGCGGCGGTGCGCGGTTTTCGGTTTATTTGCCGGTGGGGTAGAGTTCAGAGTTCGGAGTTCAGTGGGGAGCGTGCGGCCGCGCTACAAAAAATCCGATAGCTTTTCGAGCATGGGTTCGCTATCCGAATCCTTGCAACGCACACCTCCCTGAACTCCAAACTCCGAACTCTGACCGCTATGCCCCTCGAAAGCCTCCTCACCCCCTTCATGCTCGAAACCGGCCAGGTGCGCGGCCGTGTGGCGCGGCTGGGCGAGGTGGGGCACAGCATCCTCACCCGCTACGACTACCCGCCCGTGGTGCGCCGCCTGCTCGGCGAGCTGCTCACGGTCGTCGCCCTACTCTCCTCGAACCTGAAGCAGGAGGGGATTTTCACCGTGCAGATTCGCGGCAAAGGGCTGGTGCCGCTGGTGGTGGTGGATGGCGTGTTCGGCGGCGGCTTGCGCGGCTATGCCGAAGTGCCGCCAGAATCCGAGGCCCAGCTGCGCGCCATGCGGCATTACGCCCCGCGCGACCTCGTGGGCGACGACAGCTACCTCGCCGTCACGCTCGATCCGGGCATCGGTATGCAGCGCTATCAGGGCATCGTGGGGCTCGAAGGCAACTCCATCGCCGAAGCCCTCCAGCATTATTTCCAGCATTCCGAACAGCTCGAGGTAGAAGTGCGCCTCGCCCTCAACCCTGAAACGGCCGAAGCCTGCGGCATCCTGCTCGAGCGTCTGCCAGCGACCGACCGCGACGCCGCCGAGGAATCCTGGCGCTATGCCCGCGCCATGCTCTCGACCCTAACACGCGAAGAAATGCTCGACCCGCTGCTCGACGCCCCCGCCATGCTCTACCGCCTGTTCCACGAGGAAGGCGTGCGCGTATTCCCCCCCCAACCGCTCAGCACCGGCTGCCGCTGCTCGCGCACGCGCATTCTCGAACTACTGATGAGCATGAACGAAACCGACCGCGCCGACCTCATTGTGGATGGCCAGGCCAGCGTCCACTGCCATTTCTGCAACAAGGCCGAGTGGTTCGGCCCCAAAGAGCTGGGCTTGCCGGTGAATTAGTGCTCGCATGCGAGCACAATACAAAACAGTCTGATGCTATAGCAAAAAATGCCCCCCACCATCAGTTTCCAGGATCTTGGATAGCAAAAAACAAACCACACACTGTTTTACTATTTAGAAGATTATACTGCGCAGTGAAACGGTCTTGCGTAGTATTACAATCCGCACCGCCATTCCCCTTCCATGTTCTAATTAGCCCCGTCGCGGGTCTTCCATCATCGAGTTTTGTGTCTATGTTCCAAGCCTCTTCCGGCTTAAAGATAATACCAAATGTCTCGCAGCCACCTTTAGTAGGGTCGCCTAGGCAATAACCCTTATAACCGAAAGCAAAGCCATCATAAGAACCTACCCACCAATTTGGCTCTGCGGTATCCGTGGTTCCAGCGGACATTAACGTAAATCCTGTATTGCTAATTTTTCCTTTAGGAACGTTAAGCCCAGGTGTGGCACCACGCGGCGCAAGATCAGCAACTCCTGTATAGGAACCTTCAATCAACCCCGCGTTCGCCAACTGCTGCCAAGCCCTATACCACTCTGGCGCGCTATGATCCGACACCCCATCATCGAAGAAAAGCCTACCATTACCATTACCATTGCACGTACGCTTATCATTTGTGATGGAGCTGTAGCACGTTGCATCATTGGTGTGATTGGCCCCACCAGCACTCCCCCAGAATTGAGTGGCGTTGTTCATATCGCCTGGAAAAGAAAAATATTTATCACGGAACACCATGATAGCAGCTGTATAACGCTGGTAGTCCGCCGTCACACTACGCAATTCGGCCGCGCGAATCAACGCCTGTCCGGAAAGAACCCCGCCTGCCAATAGTCCTAGAATTACAAGGACAATAGATAGCTCGACTAGACTAAAAGCTTGCTTCGTTCTTAGCCACAAAAAGTACATTCACCACCCCACAATATTTATTTTTTAGAATAGGGGAAAATGGTTAAATACTGATTAAAAAAAGGCCGTTTTGAAGGTCTGGCGACGTCCTACTCTCCCATGCCTTAAGACAT
>CAZUOS010000277.1:0-2765 GCA_964621415.1 uncultured Azospirillum sp. | reverse complement strand
ACTGGCTACTGGCTACTGGCTACTGCTTAAGCTTGAATATCCAGCAGCGACTTATCCAGCTGCTTCTGCACTTGCAGCACCTTCAGGTTGGCTTTCGCGGTGTAGGTAGCGGTTTGGGCGGCGACCACCTCTTCATCGGCCGAGGCGTTGGGCAGCGTGGTTTCCTTGCCCTCGTTATCCACCGCCGACACCGTCGCGGGCGAGCGCGGCTGCACCTGCGCATTCACCCCACCGCCCGCGTTGGCCGATTGCACCACATCCTTCGCGGCGAAACCCGGCGTTTGCAGGTTGGCCACATTATCCGCCGCCACGGCGATGCGCTTTTCGCTGGCATAGATGCCCGAAAGCGCCACTGCGCTTACATCTACCATTATCCGCTCCTTCTTGGGCCTTTATCGAATCCACGAATCCAGGGGTTCGCGACACATCAGGCCACTTGCACCCACGCTAGCACAAATCCCCCTTCGTTGCACGCATTATCGCGGCGCATTTTAGGTAAATTGCCTAAATCAGCACAGTCTGAGGCCTCTGCACAAGTGTGAGCATGGTCATCCTGAACTTGATTCAGGATCCATCAAAGCCGCGATCAGCGGCGGAAAGAATTGTATTTCCGCGCCAGACGGCGCTTCGATGGATGCTGAAACACGTTCCGCATGACAACGCCAAGATTTATAGGGGTCTCAGTTATAGAGGTCTCAGTCTGTTTACGAAACTCGGCCAGACGCATCAAGGATTCGCAACCCCACGCTATTCCTGCGCGTCGTCATAGGCTTCGACCAGTCGCTCGACCAGCAATTGGGTAATCTGGTTCGCCCGCCGTTCGAGAATGGAAAAGCGATAACCGAAAAACTCGAACACCGCATGCACATCGGGAATCACCCGCGCTTCGTGCAGCACCAGCCCGGCGACGGTGGCGGCGTGGTCATCAGGCAAATCCCAGTCAAGGTGACGATTGATATCGCGGATCGTCACCGTGCCCGCCACCTTATACGCATGCGTACCAAACGGCATGATATCAGCAATCACCAGCGGATCGTGTTCGTCCTCGATCTCGCCAACGATTTCCTCGATGATATCCTCCAGCGTCACAATCCCAAGCCAGGCGCCATATTCATCCACCACGCAGGCGAAATGGCGGCGCGCCTGACGAAACGCATCGAGCTGATCGTCGAGCGAAGTCGTCTCGGGCACGAACCAGGGCTTATGCGCAATGCGGCGAATCATCTCACGCGTGATGCCAATTTTCTGTGCCCGCACCAGCCGCAGCAGGTCTTTGAAATAGAGCACCCCGACGATATTCTCCGGGTTATCCTTCCATAGCGGAATACGGCTATGGTTGCTGGCAATCACTTGCGCGATCATGGTTTCGGGGTCGAGGCCGATATCAATGCTCTCCACCTGCGAACGGTGAATCATGATGTCGGCGATGGTCAGCTCGCCAAGGTCGAGAATCCCGCCCAGCATGTCGCGGTCGTCCTTCTCCACCTCGCCTTCGTGATGGTGCATGGCAATCGCCCCACGAATCGCCTCAGTGGCCGAAAGCATGTCCTTGATGTTCGAGAGATTCACCCCAAACAGCCGCAGCACATTGCGCACCAGCCGCTGCACTAGCCAGGTGATGGGCGACAGCACCCGAATCACCCAATTGAGCGGCGAAGCAATGGTGAGCGAGAATCGCTCCGCATGGTGAATAGCCACGGTTTTGGGCAGCACCTCAGCAAAAATCAGCACCACCAGCGTGGTCGCCCCCGTCGCCACCAGCGGGCCATATTCCTCGCCAAGCAGCTGCACGCCCACCACCGTCGCCAGCGACGCCGCCGCGATGTTCACGAACGTATTGCCGAGCAGCAGGGTCGAAATCAGCAATTCTTTCTTCTCGCGCAGGTCGAGCACCAGCCGAGCGCGGCGCACGCCTTCCTTCATCAGCGCGAACAGCCGCGCCTGCGATACCGCCGTCAGCGCCGTCTCGGAACCCGAAAAAAACGCCGAACAAAGCAGCAAGAACAGCAAGATAATAATATCCACCGTGAGCGAATCCATAGCCTCACACTCCTTTGCCTGCCCTCATAGCAGCCACCAAGGCCAATGGCAAATCACGGACAAATTGCATAAGATTAACGATATTTTAAGGCAATCTTCATAAAACTGTCACAATGAGGTGCTAGAGTGATGTCAGGTCACACGCACAGACCACCATCGACGCAATGAAGGAATCCGCCATAACGAGCAACCGCTATACACTCAGAGGCAAAATCGTAACCGACAAAGGCATCGCCGCCGACGGGATTTCCTACGCCGCACTCTCGATGCTGGATGGCGACGGCCAAAACATCGACCAACTCAACACGGCACAATTAAGCGCGAAGCTGGCAGAATACACCCAACAGATTGCAGCGGCGAATAACCTCTCCCTCTTTAAAATTGTGGAGACGATTGAGGTCAACCACAGCTTCCCGGATGGTCGTACAGGCCCCGCGCACCGTTTCACCATTCAGCCTGTGAATAGCCGCACACACCAACCGACTGGAGAGGCAAAGCCACTGACCGGCTGGGGCGCAGCCCCCGAAGGCACCACGGGGCGGAATGGCAAAACCACCTACGACTGCGATTATTTTGAATATCGCCACGCGAACGGATCCCCGCTGCGTCAGGGAGAGGAGCTTAAGGCCCCACAAAACCATCAGTTTGGCAAACAATACACCATGATGCCAAAACGCTGCGCCGAGTGCCTGCCGCCCTCGCCGCCGGCGGATCTTTACGATATT
>CAZUOS010000276.1:0-2777 GCA_964621415.1 uncultured Azospirillum sp. | reverse complement strand
TATTCTTTGCTTTTTGTGATGAAAGAATTTTTTCATATATTTTGTAATTTTTATTATGCTATGTGTTGTAGTATGTCGCCCAAATATATTTGCTGTAGAATCTATTTTAACATTGTTAATTTTAGTTATATTTTTCGGTTTTTTAAGTGTAAGGTGTGAGGTCATATTATGACAGAAGCTAATACAATAAATAATTTTAATTTTGGTTTTTCAACACATAAATCTGATATTTTAATACACCTGTCTCAATGACAGTACTGATGGTGATTTTGATTTTCTATTTTTTGGGCTATGTATTTTTTTATTATAACAAGAGTAATGCATAAACGTACAATGCAATTTAACCCCGTAATTAATACTAGTGTACGTGGGCACGGTAAGTGGGGTGATTTTTTAGTCGCTTTAATTCCCTTGAGTTGGTGTGGAAATATTTTAATAAATTCTAATTTTATTCTAAGAATGATCGAGTGGCAAAACGAGAGTTCTTTATTTACTATTAGAATTCAGGGAAAACAATGATATTGAGTATATAAATTCGACGCAACAGCTGCATATAACATTTTAGCAGCCCCCAAAAATATTGGGCATAATCGGTGATTTGTTACAGTTCCTGGAGAATCTTATTGTGCTGACAGTTATTACCAGGCGCTTCACTTAGGTGCTCAGCTAGAGTATAAAAACATGTACTTTAAACTTTTAAAAGATGAAGGCTTAACGAGAACAAAACTCAATTCAGCTAGTTTGATAAACAATTCCGTACACTTTCAAAACACTACAACTTTACCACACGAGGTGGGTAATGCTACTATCGATTATAGTGTTTTAAAAAATAGTTTATACTTTAAACCCCGAACAGTGATTTTTTCTAACTATACTAACTATTTTACTACAAATAACCTCACTAACTTCAACAACTTTTATAAATCTGAGTGAACATCAACAATAGATAGTAAAGTTTTTAATGGATACTACGATTTTAGCCCAATAGATGACTCAATGAATTTCGCATCAAATTTACTCGATTCTGTAAAAGTGAAACCTTTTAGATTTATACGAGGTGTTTTAAATAAACACAATGTCGACATTCTTAGACACTCAAGTGATAATTTTAAAAAAAATATATTTTTTGTTGCAAAATTTTCAAAGCAAAGCGGGGAGTTAGAAACAAAAGTCGATGATTGCGAAGTTTTGTGAGGGTTTAAACAAAAAAAATATAAAAGATTACAGAAGTTTAAATTTATGCCCACCTTCATTTATGATCCCGTAACTTTTGAGCCAATTAGTACAGCACCTCGTAAAAGCCCCTTTACCTTAAAATCCACATTATTGACCACATTAACTGCAGACGATTTAGCGCCTAAATCTTTTAATTATCAGCGCGCAGTTAAGTATAATAGACAGCGAACTGAATTAGTACCTGTAAACTTAGCTAGGCGTTTATTAAGAACAAAGAGGACGTTAGTTTTACCAGCACACGTTAATATAACATTAGTAACAAATTCATATGATGTTGTTCATTCGTGGTTTATCCCCGGGTTAGGAATAAAGCTTGACTGTGTTCCCGGACGATCTACACACCATACATTTTACATCGATAATATTGGTTTTTATTACGGACAGTGTGCTGAAATTTGCGGTAGGTACCACCATCATATGCCTATAAGACTTTGTGCACTACCTTTTGAGCAGTTTTTAGTTTGGTGGCAAAAAAAAGGTTTAAAAAGACTACATAGAATCAGTTTTAGCTCTTCCATAAAATCAAAAGTTATGAACCCTAATGAGATAAAATTTAGATATAAGTGATAAAGGTTATGATTTTAAATAATGAGTGTGATCTTGGCTTGGAGTGAATGCTAGCTAAATGTCTAATACATGCAAGTTAAAATTGTTTTTTTAGTATTCATACTTGTAGTCTTGTAACTGGCGTCCTGTGTGGACGGCTGGTTCGCTTGCCTCAGCGCCTGTGTGGGGGACTATACAGTGTCTACAATTGAACAATTAGCGTCATGGTGAGTATATATGTTAACGGCAACAGTTCAAGAAGTAATTCTTCCTAAAAGCTTGATTTTTGAGGCAAATATAAGTGTGTTCTGGGCCGGAGCATATGGGATTAGGTATTGGAGACATCTAGCCTATGATCCCTAGTTGATTTGAGAGAAGGGTCAACCACCTGGGGTATGAAAACACCCCGCCTTATGGCAGCAGTAAAGAATATTAGGCAATGTGCGAAAGCATGACCTATCAAATTAGCGGAGATGAAGAAGGTTTACTGTAAAATCTATACGTACGTGAGCAATGAGAGGGTAAGCGTAAAAAGAAGTCATGGCTAATACAGGTGCCAGCAGCCGCGGTAATACCTGAGTGATTAGCATTATTCGGCATGATTGGGCGTAAAGGATACGTAGGTGGAGTTAATAAAAGTTTTACTAAATAGAGTGAATTTGTCCAAACTTTTGTAAAAAAAACTCTAGAGTGAATATAAAGATGGGGGGTTAGCTCGGAAAACGATAAAATGTTATGACCCGAGTTTGCTTGCCGGTTTACTAATGTGCCTATCTTATATTTTCTGACGCTGAGGTATGAAAGTGGGGGCCGTGATTAGGATTAGAGACCCTAGTAATCCCCACCGTAAACGATGATTGTTAAACGTTAACGCTAAGCAATCCGCCTGGTGAGTATAGTTGCAAAACTCAAAGTTAACAGAATTGGCGGGGACTAGAATGAATGGTGGAACATGTGGTTTAATGCGATAATCCACGTAGAATCTTACCAACCTT
>CAZUOS010000275.1:0-2798 GCA_964621415.1 uncultured Azospirillum sp. | reverse complement strand
GCTCGATCACGTCGCAGACCAGCACCAGGGTGGTCTCTTCGACGAAGGGGTCGATGAAGGCGCTGCCGGCATCCGGGGCCATCAGCATGTCGGAGGCTTCGATGCCCTTCCAGCCGGCGATCGAGGAGCCGTCGAAGGCGTGGCCTTCTTCGAACTTGTCGGTGTCGACGACGTGCGACGGCACGCCGACGTGCTGTTCCTTGCCGCGGGTGTCGGTAAAGCGGAAGTCAACGAACTTGACGTCCTTTTCCTGAATCAGTTTGACAACGTCTTGTGGCGACATGCGTAAGTCTCCTTGAGGGTGAATGGCAGATTGTTGAAACTTAAAGGTTTATTCGACGATCCGGCGGCGGCTATCGATGCAGGGGGGCTAGCAGTTTCCGTGCCAACCCCTGTCGGCGAAACATGTGATTGTGCCACAAGAAGAATGCCCGGGCAGCGAAAAAATCAAAGGCACGCATTTGGTGCAATGGTTTGAATTTGCGCACTAATGTGGTGCGATTCGGCAATTCAGGCTCACGGCACTGAAATAGGGATCGCCGGCAAGACGTTCGGCCAGACGGCGTTCGATGGCCAGCCATTGCGCCGTATCCGCACAGATTTCGCGCGGCAGGAAAACTTCGGCTTCGACGCGGTTGCCCAGGTAGTGGAACAGGGTGCGCTCGATGGGCGGCGGCGCCGTGCCGTTGCTCAGCAATTGCCGCAGGTGGGCGATCAGTTCGTCGCGGTCCGGCAGTTCGATCGCTGTGGCGCCGGCGTCGGCGCCGAGGTCTTCCTCGGCATCGACATGCACCAGGACGTCGAGTACTTCGGGATGCGCCGCGAGCACGCGCTTGCGCGCGATTTCGGCGATGCGATGGCCTTCGGAGACGCTGATGCGCGCATCGACCTGGATGTGCGCATCGGCCAGCACCTGATGCGCCATGCGGCGCGTGCGCAGTTCGTGCAGGCCGATGACGCCGGGCGTGGCGCGCAGCGTGGCGCGGATACGCTCGACTTCCTCGTCGGTCAGCGCGGTGTCCACCAGTTCCTGCACCGCCTCGTAGGAAAACCTGGCGCCCATGCGCAGGATCATGAAGCCGACGATGATCGCCGCCACGGGATCGAGGAAGCGGTAGCCGGCCATGCTGCCGACGAGGCCGACGGCGACGACCAGCGAGGATGCGGCGTCCGAGCGCGCATGCCAGGCATTGGCGACGAGCATCGGCGAGCGCAGTTTCTCGGCCACGGCCAGCATGTAGCGGAACAGACCTTCCTTGGCGGCGAGCGCGGCCAGCGCCGTCCACAGGGCCAGCGGTGCCACCTCGGGCAGTTCGTCGAGGTGCTGCAGGCGCACCGCCGCCGACCACAGGATGGCGGCGCCGGTGCCCGCCAGCAGCAGGCCGAGCGCCAGCGAGGCGGCGGTCTCGATGCGGTGATGGCCGTAGGGATGGCTCTCGTCGGCGGGATGGCGGCTATGGTAGTTGGCGAGCAGCACCATGAAATCCGCGACGAGGTCCGACAGCGAGTGGAAGCCGTCGGCGACCAGACTCTGGGCGTGGGCCAGCAGGCCGATGCCGATTTGCGCGGCGGTCAGCGCGATATTGACGAGTACGCTGATCCAGGTGACCTTTTGCGATTCGCGATAGCGCACCGGGTCGTGCTCGTCGGGCTCGGCCAGCAGCAGGGGTTCTTCGATGGGCATGGAATCCGGTCTGTCTTGGACGTATACTTCGAACCCCGCGATTTTATCGCCTGCCTCGTCCGACGTCTCCATCATGGGAAGACTTACCGAAGTCCTTCAGCTCGCGCAGCGCCGCGCCCGGGATCTTCAGCTGCTTTACGAAGGCGCGCTGACGCCGGCCGAAGCCTGGCATGTCCTGCAGAACGCGCCCGGCGCCAGGCTGGTCGACGTGCGCACGCATGCCGAGCTCGAATGGGTCGGACGGATTCCCGGCGCGGTCGAGATCGAATGGCTGGATTATCCGGGCAAGGATCGCAACCCGCATTTCATCACCGAACTCAAGCATGCCGTCACGCGCGAATCGCTGCTGTTGTTCATCTGCCGCAGCGGCGCCCGTTCCGGCGATGCGGCGGCGCTCGCCACCGAGGCCGGTTTCCCGGATTGTTACAATGTGCTCGAAGGCTTCGAGGGCAACAAGGACGCCAACGGCCATCGCAACACCGTCGGCGGCTGGCGCGTCGCCGGCCTGCCGTGGACGCAGGGCTGACGGTCGCAATCGCCATCGTCGTCGCCTGAACCGTAACCGGTGGGCGGCTCCTCGGTTCGCCGCAACGAGTTCTCAATCGAAAGTCATCTGTCATGTCAGCCGCAGTGCCCATTCAACCGATCGGATTCGACACCTTCAACCGCCTTTCCGACGCTGACGCCCAGCAGCGCATCGCCGCCGCGCGCGCCAGGCTCGGCAAGCGTGCCGTGCTGCTGTGCCACCACTACCAGCGTGCCGACGTCTATCAGCATGCCGACCTGACCGGCGACTCGCTGAAGCTGTCGCGGCTCGCCTCGCAGACCGATTCGGAGTTCATCGTCTTCTGCGGCGTGCATTTCATGGCCGAGGTCGCCGACATCATGTCGGCACCGACGCAGACCGCGGTCCTGCCCGATCTCGCCGCCGGCTGCTCGATGGCCGACATGGCCAATCTCGCCAAGGTGGAACGCTGCTGGCGCGAACTGGACGAGGTGCTCGGCAATGCCGAAGCCGTCGTGACGCCGGTCACCTACATCAATTCCGCAGCCGACCTGAAGGCCTTCTGCGGCGAGCACGGCGGCATCGTGTGCACCTCGTCGAACGCCGGCA
>CAZUOS010000274.1:0-2800 GCA_964621415.1 uncultured Azospirillum sp. | reverse complement strand
CGAATTTGCAGTCGGATCGCAACTCGCGCGAGCGCATGCGGGGCGCCTATGAAGTTTGGAATTCGAACGCCGAGCCTAAAGAAGAGTATCGCTGCTCGTACCAGCGCCAAGAGGTTTATGCGGCATAGCCTGGGGTTGAAGGCCCCCAAAGGCTATGGCTGGCTAACCAATCCAAAAAAAGCTGCCTACAATCGGGTCTATGGAAGGACCACGGTCAGCGTTTGGAGCATCTTGCGGCGACTGCTAAAGTAAGCGCATCACCGCTCAGACGGTGCTCTTACCTTTCGGGCTAACGCTACCCGGACAAGATCGTCCACCCACGCCAAATCTTCGGCATCGAGCCCCGACACTCGCTCAATCAGACCTATCAGTGCGTCATCTCGGCCGGTCCGCGCCGCAAAAGGGCCGATGCCGAACAGGTCGCGTACGTCCACTTCAAACACCCGGGCGAGGTCGGCAAGTGTCTCGAAGCTTGGGCCGACCCGACCCCGTTCAAGGCGGTTTATCATCTCGACCGATTTCCCGGTCGCCTGGGCCAGCACTTCCTGGCTCCAGCCCTTCGACTTGCGAAGATGCCGGATTGTGAAGCCGACCTGTTCCCTGAGAGTAGCCATGCAGCTTTTGCGGAAACCCGTAATTTCGATGCGGGTTCAGAGTCGGCTGCAACGGTGCGCCCCGGCAGGACGTAGGAATGCAATTAATTGCAAAAGATGCTTCTAGAGTGCCTTTTCGAGCCGAAAGGCTGGGATTGCACTAAATTTGCAATTGATTGCATTTTCGGCATTCTTAATGCTTATCCAGGGAGGGAGGATGTCGATGAAGTTGAATGATCATGGCGCGCGCGCTGAACAGCGGTCCGTAGGAGCCCTGCTGGGTATCGGAATCCTTCTGATGCCCTATGTTTTCGCCTGGTTCCTGCTACGCCGCGGCTACTCGCGACGGGCCCGTCTCATCGGCTTTGGATGGATGGCCGTCGTTCTGGTTGGGTTGCGGTTGTCTGATAGCGGGAGCAGCAGCTCGGTCTCAGCCGCGACGCAACAAAGCGCCACCGATCCGCGAACCGCGTCGCAATCGTTCACTGACGCGCTTCTCGACCCTCAAATGAAGTCCATCACCGACAAGGTCGCTCGTGATGCTGTCGATCAATACAACATCGCCCGGAACGGTGGGGACAAAGGGGACATCTGCCTCCACGCTGGGATGGTCGCAGCCGCCTATCTTCAGGCGAAGGACGAAGCCAACTATCTGCTTTGGAAGACCAAGAGGCGGAATGATTGCGACGCGGCGGGTATGCCGTCTGGGCAAGATTAGACACAAAAGGTCTGCATAGGAGTTCAATTATTTCAAACAGATAGAACCCAAATAAAATCAATCCAGGACACTATTCATGGTCTTGGATTGAGGGGTTTCAGTGACTGACTATGATTTCCTCGCAGGCTTCCTAGAAGCACTGAGCAGAGAGTTGGAAGACGTTCCGGGCGACCTTCCAGCACCACTATGCGGCGACAGGTGGCTAGTCCGCTCCGCATTGCAGAAGGCTATCAGGCGAGGACATGTCGGGCTCGCAAGGCGAGCTGCGGTGGCTCTCGGGCTCTTTGGCAATCGCTACCTCTGGCGGGCGTTGGTTGTCATTGCCATCGAGGATGTGGGCATCGCCGATGGAGAACTCGTCGGAGCAGTCCTCGCCGCCGCTTCGTCTGCCAGCTGGCGTCGATCTATGGGCGACAGCCGTGTCGCAAGCCACCTAGTCCGACGGATGGCGCTAGCCCCACACTGTCAAGCGGCGTGCGATCTGGCGATGCGGTGTGATGCTCCCCTGTCGCCGCTCAGCGTGCGAGCCAATGTCTCGGCCCAGGTGGAGGCTGTCTGCGATGTGGCTCTGCCTATCACGCTTCGGGCCAGGGCCGCTTTCAATCTGGCCGGGGTGTTTGACCCGCAAGAGAAGAATCTCGATGCGCTATGGGAGGGCCTGCGTGCAGTGAGCGCGCCTGTCGCCTCGATGGCCGAGCGAGGCTGGAAGCTGACCGGGGAGCCAATGGCGTTGCTTCTTCCCCTGGTCCATGAGGCAGCATGCGGTCTTGCCCGCGAGGCCTTCTCGCAGACGGACGACCGAATGCTTGATCATCACTTGGTGGACGGCTTTCCTACCTACGCATTGGACCGACACACTCGAATGGGCCGACGGTTAGCAACCGAACTGCTGGCGCAGGAAAGGGCTCTGAGCCCCATCCGGGAGCTAGCGAGTGCCCTCGATGTCTCAGGATTTGCTATAGTTGCAGATCACTTGTTCCTCGTGGACGGGTCATCTGTTCGGAAACGACTGCATTGGCCGCTGGGTGAGGAGCTACGGTCACCCGTGCGCCCGCTGCCTGGAGCGCTGCTGGCTGGTGACCGGTCTCAAGACATTTGCCAGCTACTCATCCAAAACTGGCCGCTCATCGAGCAAAGGCGCTTGAGCTACCTCACCACCGCGGCGGCACACTAACGCCGTCCTGAGCCGTCCAGAACCGCCCAAGGGCAGGCTCAATGTCTCTCTCCCCTTCGTTCGCTCTGGAGCGGTATTCTGGGGGGGAAACTCGCGCGTTCACCAGTGTCCCACACTGTCCCACAAAACTGTCCCACATTCGATTTTGGGAGAATGGAAATCCTATGGAAAAACAATCAGAAAGCGCCATTTCGGAAATCGCCTTCGTTTCGTTCCGGGCGCGCCACTTCTTCCTGAAAATCAGCGACTTCCGCTTCTCGGGCCTCAAGCCCCGTCGAAGTCCTCGCGCGTGACCCGCCAATAGCCGTCCAGCCA
>CAZUOS010000273.1:1638-2817 GCA_964621415.1 uncultured Azospirillum sp. | reverse complement strand
GAACTGCGCAAACAGATCCTGTGGCCCGGCAGTGACGGCTTGTGGTTTAGTGTCCATGGCGTGATTCTAACACGGCGTGTTTAACAAACACTTAAGCCGCACTACATTCCCATATTCCCCAGCATTTGCTTCAGCTTAAGCGGATTCATCATGGCTTTCATCCCGCCCATTTTCTTCATCTGCTTCATCATGGTTTCCATCTGCTGATACTGCTTGATGAGGCGGTTCACATCGCTCACCTGCACGCCTGCGCCCTTGGCGATGCGCCGCCGCCGCGAGGCATTGAGCAGATCCGGCTTGGCGCGTTCTTTCGCGGTCATGCTGAGGATAATCGCTTCCTGCTTTTTCACCACCGAATCATCCGGCATGGCCTGGCCCGCCATCGCTTCCTTCAAACGGCCAACCCCGGGCATCAGGCTCATCACGCCGCCGAGGCCGCCCATATTCTGAATCTGGCGGATATGGCCGAGCATGTCGGTGAGGTCGAACTTGCCTTCCATCATGCGTTTTGCGCTGGCTTCGGCTTCCTTGGTGTTCATCGCCTCGGTCGCTTTCTCGACCAGGCTCACCACGTCGCCTTTATCGAGGATGCGGCTCGCCACGCGCTCGGCATGGAACGGCTCGATATCGGCGATTTTTTCGCCGACACCAATATAGCGAATGGGCTGCCCCGTCACCGCACGCATGGAAAGCGCCGCGCCGCCGCGCCCGTCGCCATCGAAGCGGGTGAGGATGATGCCGGTGACCGCCACCGCCGCGTGGAAGCTTTTGGCGATGTTCACCGCGTCTTGCCCGGTGAGGGCGTCGGCCACGAGCAAGGTCTCGATCGGCTGCGCAAGGGCCTGCACCTGTTGCAGCTCCTGCATCAGCGCATCGTCGATATGCAGGCGCCCGGCGGTATCGAGCAGCAGCACGTCGTAGCCACCGCGCCGCGCGGCATCGAGCGCACGGGTGGTGATAGCGATGGGCATCTCCCCCGCCACAATCGGCAGACTATCCACCTCGGCCGTCGCGGCGACGCTCGCCAGCTGCTCCTGCGCAGCGGGGCGATAGACATCGAGGCTCGCGACCAGCACACGCTTGTTTTGCTTCGTGCGCAGGCGATAGGCGAGCTTGCCGGTGCTCGTCGTTTTCCCCGAACCTTGCAGACCACACATCAGGATAACGGCGGGGGGGGCG
>CAZUOS010000273.1:0-1538 GCA_964621415.1 uncultured Azospirillum sp. | reverse complement strand
CGTCGTTTTCCCCGAACCTTGCAGACCACACATCAGGATAACGGCGGGGGGGGCGCATTTTAAGTTTAGCTCGTCACCCCGGCCTTGTGCCGGGGGCTCCCCAGGCTGGCTCAGGCTAGCTTCGGGAGATCCCGGCATGCGCCGGGATGACGCCTCACTCTCACCGCTCAACAACCCCACCAGCGCGTCATATACCAGCTTCACCACCATATTGGCGGGGCTGACGCTTTGCACAATATCCGCACCAACCAGCTTGCCCTTAAGGTCGGCAATAAAATCGCGCGCCACGGGCAGCGCCACATCGGCCTCGAGCAGCGCCATGCGGATATCGCGCAACGCGCCCTCCACATCGGCCTCGCTCAGCCGCCCCTTACGGCGGAGTTTATCCAGAGATTCGGTGAGACGTTTACTGAGTGATTCAAACATGGTTGCGATTCATCCCGAAATTGCTTATGGTGCGGCGCTCGAACGGACAAGGCATCTATGACAAAACCCGCCCCATCGCCAGAAAAATCCACCGTTGAACTCCAGTCCCTCAGTTTTGAGGCCGCCATGAAAGAGCTGGAAGCCATCGTGCGCACGCTCGAAAGCGGCGCGGGCGACCTCGAAAAAGCCATCGCTGATTATGCGCGCGGCAGCGCCCTCAAGGAACATTGCCTCGCGAAATTGAGCGAAGCGCGCCTGAAGGTCGAGCAGATTACCATGAAAGCCGACGGAACCCTTGGCACCAAGGAGTTTGCAACGGAATAAGTGCCTAGGCGCGTCATTGCGAGCGGAGCGAAGCAATCCAGCATAATATTTTCGCTGGATTGCTTCGCTCCGCTCGCAATGACACCCACACTCACCCACCACCACCCACGAGTTCCCTATGCCCATCGCTAAACTGCAAACCGCCCTCGCCGAAACCTCGAGCGCCCTTGATCGGGTGATGAGCGAGCTGCTGCCATCGAACCTCATGCTCAACACGCGCGTGATTTCGCTCCATAGCCGCGAGACGGAAACCAGCGATACGAGTGTCGCCCTCGAAGGCGAAGGCAAAGTGATCGAGGCCATGCGCTATTCCACCCTCGGCGCGGGCAAGCGCCTGCGCCCGTTCCTCACCGTGCAGTCGGCGCATTTGTTCGGCGTCAACCCCGAAGCGGCGATGATGACGGCGGCCGCCATCGAGTTCGTGCATACCTACTCGCTGGTGCACGACGACTTGCCCGCGATGGATAACGACGATTTCCGCCGCGGCAAGCCCAGCTGCCACAAGCAATTTGGCGAGGCGGCCGCCATTCTCGCCGGCGATGCGCTGCTCACCTATGCGTTCGAGGTGCTGGCCAACCCGCGCGTCCACCCGGATGCGAACGTGCGCTGCGAGCTAGTGCGCTCTGTCGCCCGCGCCTCGGGCGTGCGTGGCATGGTCGGCGGTCAGATGATGGATCTCGATGCCGAGAAGCAGAACCTCAGTGTCGATGAGGTGATTCGCCTCCAGCGCCTCAAAACCGGCGAGCTGTTCGCGGTGAGCTGCGAAGCGGGTGGCATCCTCGGCAAGG
>CAZUOS010000272.1:0-2817 GCA_964621415.1 uncultured Azospirillum sp. | reverse complement strand
GGGGCGGCTTTTTCTGCTCGAAACCGACGGCACGCAGTGCTATACCAACCTTGCCTTCGCCCCGACTGACTATGTGGTGTTGGGCAGCGAATCGGCGGGTACGCCGCGCCCGCTCTATGCAGCGATGGAGGCGACGCTCACCATTCCCATGCGGGCGGGGATGCGTTCGCTCAATGTCGCGATGGCTGCCGGGATGCTGGTGGCCGAAGCGTGCCGACAACAGCAATGGAGCTTCTGATGCGACACCCTGCTCATATTGCCACCGAGAATGAGGGCGACGGCCTTCTCGAGCCGGAAACCCTCGCCGAAAAACAGGCGCTGGCGAGCCAGTGGTTCCGCGATCTGCGCGATCAGATTTGTGCGACGTTCGAGGCGATTGAGCGGGAATATCAAGAGGCCAGAGGCCAGAGGTCAGAGGCCAGTGGGGCCCGCTCAGCCGAAGACGCCCTGGCCTCTGACCTCTGGCCTCTGGCCTCTTTCCAACGCACTCCCTGGAGCCGCGAGGGCGGCGGCAGCGGCGAGATGAGCCTGATGAAAGGCCGCGTGTTCGAGAAAGTCGGCGTGAATATCTCAACCGTACATGGTGAGTTCAGCGAGCAGTTCAGAAAGGAAATCCCCGGCGCGGCGGAGCATCCGAACTTCTGGGCCGCGGGCATTTCGCTGGTGGCGCATATGGCCTCGCCGAAGGTGCCCGCGGCGCATTTCAATACGCGGATGATTGTGGTGGGAGGACAGTCACCAGTCACCAGTCACCAGTCATCAGGTTCGCGCCCCTCTGGTGACGGGCGACTGGCGACTGGCGACTGTTCCAGGCTCTGGTTCGGGGGTGGCGGCGACCTCAACCCAATGGTGGAGAATGACGCCGATACGCGCGATTTCCATGCGGCGTTCGAGGCCGCGTGCGACGCCGCCGATCCGCATTTCTACCCCGCGTTCAAGGAATGGTGCGATGAGTATTTCTTCATTCCTCACCGTGGTGTGGCGCGCGGCGTGGGCGGCATTTTCTATGATTATCTCGGCCTCAACCGGTTAGGTGCCGACCATACGCCAGTGACGGCAGGCCAGTTCGGGCGTGGCGGCCTTGGCAAGGAAGCGACGGCGCACGGCATGGAGATCGCCGCGAATGCGGGGCTCGACTGGCTCGATAGCTTCCGCTTTACCCAAAATGTCGGCCGCGCCTTCGCCGAGATTTATCCCGCCATCATCCGTCGCCATATGTTCGAGGATTGGACCGAGGCCGAGCGCCATCACCAGCTGGTCAAGCGCGGGCGCTATGCCGAGTATAATTTGCTCTATGATCGCGGCACCCGCTTCGGCCTGATGACCGGCGGCAATGCCGAGGCGATTCTCATGTCGTTGCCACCCGTGGCGATTTGGGAATAGCTTGCGGGTTAACGCTTCTTTAACCCGTGTGGTGTAAAGAGAACAGCCGGGCTAAAAGCGACAGGCAGCAAAGGCGAGTGCGTGAATCGGTTGCACTTGCCTTCGCACTGTGATTAAAGCCCTCTCGATTGCAACCTTTACGAGGAGTCTTTCCCATGACGACACGCATGAAAATCGGCCTCATCGGCGCCGGAAATATCGGTGGCACGCTGGCGCATCTGGCCGCGAATAAAGAACTCGGTGATGTGGTGTTGTTCGACGTGGTGGAAGGCCTGCCGCAGGGCAAGGCGCTCGATATCAGCCAGGCTTGCGCGGTGGAAAAAGTGGATGCCCGCGTAAAAGGCACGAACGACTATAAAGACCTCGAAGGCGCGGATGTGGTGATTGTCACCGCTGGCATCGCCCGCAAACCGGGCATGAGCCGCGATGACCTCGTCGCCACCAATACCGGCATCATCACCACCGTTGGTGAAAACCTCAAAAAATACTGCCCGAATGCGTTTGTTATTGTCATCACCAACCCGCTGGATGCGATGGTGTGGGTGATGCAGCAAGTGACCGGGTTCGACCCGAAAAAAGTGGTTGGCATGGCGGGTGTGCTCGATTCGGCGCGCTTCAGCTATTTCCTCGCCGAGGCATTCAACACCAGCCAAAAGGATATTACCACCTTCGTGCTCGGTGGCCATGGCGATACCATGGTGCCGGTGGTGAATTATTCCACCGTGGCCGGGATTCCGCTGCCGGACCTCGTGAAAATGGGCTGGATCGCGCAAGACGCGCTCGACAAAATGGTGCAGCGTACGCGCGATGGCGGGGCGGAAATCGTTGGCCTGCTCAAAACCGGTTCGGCCTTCTATGCACCGGCGGCTTCGGCCATCAAAATGGCGCAAAGCTACCTAAAGGACGAAAAACAATTGCTGCCGTGCGCGGCGTATCTCTCGGGCGAATATGGCCAGAAGGATATTTACGTGGGCGTGCCGTGCATTATCGGTAGCAAAGGCGTTGAGAAAATTGTCGAGATCGCGCTTCCGGCCGAGCAAAAAGCCCAGTTCGAGAAATCGGTCGGTGCCGTGCGCGAGCTGTGCGGCGGGATTAAGCTGGCGAAAGCGGCGTAAAGAAGGAGTGATTAGAGTCGAGAGTCGAGAGTCGAGTGGCTCTGCGATCTTGGTTCTTCCTCATTCTTTGAAAAGTTTATTGTTAGTGTTGTGAGCGCCGGGTCACTCGACTCTCGACTCTCGACTCTGATCACTAAGGAGAGACCAATGAACATCCATGAATACCAAGCAAAAAGCGTGTTGGCGAAATTCGGCGTCAGCGTGCCGCGCGGCGGCGTGGCGTACACTCCGGCAGAGGCCGAGCATGTGGCGCAGAGCCTCGGCGGCAATCTCTGGGTGGTGAAAGCCCAGATTCACGCCGGTGGGCGCGGCAAGGCGG
>CAZUOS010000271.1:0-2826 GCA_964621415.1 uncultured Azospirillum sp. | reverse complement strand
TAAAAACCCTGTCGCTGCTGGTGGTGGATGGAGCCTATGGCCTCGGCAACGGGCGGCTACTGCCCGCTGGGCCCCTGCGCGAGCCATTGGCCGCCGCCCTCGACCGTACCGACGCGGTGGTGATGATTGGGCCGGATGCCACCGGGCTTACCTCCCGCCTCCGCTGCCCGGTATTCATGGCCGCGCTGCAACCCTGCGGCGATACAAGCAATCTGCAACATGGGCGCTGGCTGGCCTTCGCGGGCCTAGCGCGGCCGGAAAAGTTTTTTACCAGCCTGCGCGACCTCGGGGCGACGCTGGCCGCCACGCGCGCCTTCCCCGACCACTACGCCTACACGCCCGCCACCCTCGCCACCCTCCGCCGCGAAGCCGAGGCGCTAGGCGCGTGCCTCATCACCACCGAGAAAGACGCGGTGAAGCTCGCCCCCGAAGACCGCGCCGAGGTGGCCGTACTGCCCGTCGCCTTACGGTTTTTAGATGACACTGCCTTCCAAAGCTGGTTACAGGCACGCATCAGGCAACGTGATGACGCAGTCTAACACTCTCTAATAGGATGGCGGCGCAAAAAAATACCCCGGGCACATGTCGAAAGACAGTGGCGCACCGGGGCTTCCATGGCGGAGGGTAGCAAGATGCCTTATATTTGTCAAGCAACGCTCGACCTGGGGGAGCGCCAGCACGAGGCCATCCTTGCCGCCTTGAGCCCTGCGCGCATGGCCGGTTACATTGCCGCCGTGCCCGCCGGAGGACTAAAGCAAGCAATTGCTTTATATGCGTATAATCAGACGCTTTCAGGTCTTTTTTTTGAGCTTCTGGCGAATATCGAAGTGACACTTCGCAACCGCATCCACCAGCAATTCTCGGCACGTTACGGGCGATCAGACTGGTTTGAAACGGTGCAGCCGATGCTGAGCGATGCCCGCGCCCGGGACATCGACGACGCCCTCTATAGCATTCGCCGGGGCGGCGATGCCCCCAGCGCAGGACGCGTGATTGCAAAGCTCAGCTTTGGTTTCTGGGTCGCGCTGTTTGAAATAAAACATATCGACCGGTTCTGGACTCCCACATTGCGACACATTTTCCCGCCCATTCAGGTGAGAAAGCTACATGCAGACCTGAGGGCGATCCGCGATCTGCGCAACAGCATTGCGCACCACGAGCGAATACTGAAATACGATTTACGAAACGCGCTAGCGCAAGCAGAAACCATTTTGCAGATGATTTCTCCGGCAACCGCGGACTGGAGCCGAGCGCGCCTATCCATGCCCATGCGTGCATGCATGGACGAGATGGACGCGTATCGGCAACGCTATCGCGCGGTGGATCCTCATCCGAACAAGATTTAGGGTAGCTCTCATGATACGATCACTATTTCAACGCAACCTGATGCAAGCCCGCCGCGATCCGGTATGGGGCGTGGCGCTGCTGGCGGCGCTGCTGATGCCGTGGATGCTGGCTTTCGCCCGCGCCGGGATCGAGGTGTGCGGGGCGCTGATTGGCCTTGGGTTTATATGGCACAGCACCCGCACGCGCGACTGGGCCTGGCTGCGCACCCCGTTTGCGAAGGTAGCACTGCTTTCCGGCGCGTGGCTTTGCGTGGTTGCTTCGCCGCTTGGCGAGGCGCCGCTGCGCTCGTTCCTCGAAGGGTTGGCCTGGCTGCGCTTTCCGCTGATGTTTCTTGCGCTGCGCGATTGGCTGCTGCGCGAGGCCTCGGCGCGAACGCTGCTCGCGGCTAGCATCGCCGCAGCGGTCACGCTGGTGATGGGCGATGCGCTCTATCAGGCGGCGAGCGGCTATTCGCTGCTCACGGGCCATGCGAAATTGGCGAGCGGCAGGCTCACCGGCCCGTTCGAGCATCCTAAAGTAGGCATGTATCTGGGCAAGCTGTTGCTGCCGGCGGCGGCGCTGCTGCTATTAAGCCTGGAGCGCGCCGCGTCGCGGCTGGCGGTGCTGCTATGGGTGGCGCTCGGGCTTTGCACCATTCTGCTGGCGGGCGAGCGCTCGGCACTGCTCGGCGCGCTGCTGGTGCTGGGCCTCGTCGCCGGGCTGATGGCCTTGCGACAGGACAAGCTTCGCCTGCCGGTGCTGCTTGCCGGGGTTGGCCTGCTGTTAAGCTTCGCGCTGCTTTATGCCACCAATGGCTGGGTGCAAACCCGCATGGGCCAAATGGCCGAGACCATCCTGCACTACCCGAAAAGCGACTATGGCCTGCTGGCCGGTGCGGCGCTCGATCTCGCGCGCGAGCATCCCTGGCATGGGCTGGGGATCTATGGGTTCCGCGCCCTCTGCCCCTGGCTGGGCTACGAACTGGGCGATCAGGTGCTGTGGTTCCGTGGTTATCATCCGCATAATTTCTATCTCGAATGGTTGATCGAGGCCGGGGTGCCGGGGTTGCTGCTGTTGCTGGCGCAGGTTTTCACCCTGGGGCGCGAGGGTGTGCAGCAGTTTCGTCGCAGCATCGGCTGGCGCGGCGAACTGGCCGCTGCCGCCACGTTGGGCCTGCTGGTGCAGCATTTCTTCCCCCTGATCGGCACTCAGAGCTATTTCGCCAACTGGCCCGCCATGATGCAGTGGCTGGCCCTCGGCATGCTGTTCGCGGCGCTGGGGCAGGCCAAAGCGCGGGCGGATGGACTCCACAATTAATCAATTTTTAACGATAATCTGCTAGCCTTGAGATCCGTATAAACGGATACTAGGTGAGCAGCGCTATGGGTGAGCCCAAAAAATACGTCCTCGATATTACGCCGAATGAACCGACCTTGCCGCAAGGGGTGACGCCCAAACCGGGGGAGCCAATCGCGGTTGGTGCAAAAATTGTTTATGGTA
>CAZUOS010000270.1:0-2829 GCA_964621415.1 uncultured Azospirillum sp. | reverse complement strand
ATGATTTCGTAGGGCGTCATGCCGGTTTCGCGCATCGGCACCTGGTCGAGCCAGAGAGTGATGCCGAGATCGCCCTTGCTCGCCATCTCGAGGCTAGAGCAAGTGAGGCCCGCCGCGCCCATATCCTGAATGGAAATAATCGCATCCGTCGCCATCAGCTCGAGGCTCGCTTCGATGAGCAACTTCTCGGTGAACGGGTCGCCCACTTGCACCGTCGGGCGCTTTTCCTCGGATTTTTCGTCGAACTCGGCGCTCGCCATCGTCGCACCATGGATGCCATCGCGCCCGGTTTTGGCCCCGAAATAGATCACTTTATTCCCCACGCCCGAAGCTTTGGAGTAGAAGATTTTATCGGCATCCGCCAAGCCCACCGCCATCGCGTTCACCAGCGGGTTGCCGTTATAGCTCGCGTGGAAAATCGCCTCGCCGCCAACGGTCGGCACGCCCACACAATTGCCATAATGCGCAATGCCCGCGACGACGCCGTTTACGATATGCTTGGTTTTGGCGTTGTCTGGCGCGCCGAAGCGGAGCGCGTTCATCAAGGCAATGGGCCGCGCGCCCATGGTGAACACATCGCGCAAAATACCGCCGACGCCGGTCGCCGCCCCCTGAAACGGCTCGATAAAGCTCGGGTGGTTGTGCGATTCCATCTTGAAAATCACCGCCTGCCCGTCGCCAATATCGACCACGCCCGCGTTCTCGCCCGGGCCGCAGATGACGCATTTGCCCGTCACCGGAAACTTGCGCAAGTGCACGCGCGTGGTTTTATAGCTGCAATGCTCGCTCCACATCACGCTGAAAATGCCAAGCTCCACCAGGTTCGGCTCGCGCCCCACATGCTTCTCAACTTCCGCGTATTCCTCGGGCGTCAGCCCATGCGCAGCAATAATTTCCGGCGTGATGGTGGAAGCAATCGTTTTCGCAGCAGCGGTCATGGGGCCCTCATAAAGACGAGGCCGGTTATAGCGCGACTGCGTCCCCGCGCAACAGCTTCTTACATGCGCGTCTGCCATCCCGGCCCGGTGCGTTTGAACGCCGCAACAATGTCCGCATCCAAACGCAAGGTTTGCGATATTTTCGGCGAGAACCGCAGAGGGTGCTTGGCCGAACTATCCATTTCTGCTAAGCTAAAAAGATGATATTGGATGGAGAATGCGTGAAAAACCGAGCCTTTAGCTTAGTTGAGCTGTCGATTGTACTGGTAATTCTGGGATTGCTGGCAGGCGGCATTCTCAGTGGGCAATCGTTGATTCGCGCGGCAGGGCTGCGCTCTATCACCACGCAATCTAACCAATACATGGTGGCCCTGCAATCCTTCCGCGACAAGTATTTTGCTATACCGGGCGACATGAACAACGCCACCAAGTTTTGGACAAGCGCCGGTGGCACGGGCGCCGACTCCACCTGTTTCGACAAACAAACAAGCGGCTCCAAGGCTACATGCGATGGTACAGGCGACGGTCGTATCAAGGGAATTACCGGCAGCACCTATGAAGAACGCTATAGCGCCTGGAAGCACTTAGCCAATGCAGGCCTGATTGAGGGCAGCTACACAGGAAAAACCGAAGGCGCGTCTGGAACAGCCGTTACCAAATCGGGCGTCAATGTCCCCGCTGGGAAGATAGGGGGAATCTTTGATATTTATTATGAATTGAGCGCCGCCGATGGCAACCCATACGTATTTTCCGGCTCATCCTTAAATCGCAACACCATTACACTCTATAGTGCTAAAATCACACCCTCCGAGGTGTGGAATATCGATACGAAGCTGGACGATGGCAGCCCCGTATATGGCTTGATAACTACTAACAAAAAGAGCGCAACCGTTGCCCCCGACTGCGCCACAGGCGATGACGACAAAGCCACCTATGATTTTGCCTCTAGCGTCACTACTTGCTTACTACGGCTGGGGGTATAGCGCCTTCCACCCAGGCTTAGTACGCACTTCTGCAGCGCTCGCCTCTTCTCTTGCAAAAAATGATCCCCTTCTCTAAAAACTCCCCATGCGTTTTTTGCTTCGATTATTGCTCTTCTGGGCCATCAGCCTGCCGTTATTCTATGGGTTCGGCATGCCGTATTTGCTGGAAAAGGTTACCACCAAAGCCCGTGCGGATGGCTATAGCCAATGCCTCGGCGGCTTACGCAAAACCCTGATGATGGATGCTCCCAGCGCGCCGCTCACCCGTGCGCAGGGCGATGCCTATTGCCACTGCCTGAGCGATTCCTTGACCTTTACGCGCGACGACCTTATGGACAAGCTGCAAAAGAAGCCTATGGCGCATCTTGAGGGGCAAGCCCAATCGCTCAGTACCCAATGTGCTGAAAGCCTCAAGCACCCGGCGCTGGCGCCTGCTCCCAAGCCTAGCGCGCCTCAACCGTGGGAAGATAACCAAGGAACCATCCACTTCTAGAGATGATTATGACCGAGAACCCCGCCTTTGCCCGCATCGATGCCGATGTAAAAAATAACGATATTGTGCTCTACATGAAAGGCAGCAAAAAACTGCCGCAATGCGGCTTTTCCGCGACCGTGGTGGCCGTGCTCGAGCGCCTTGGCATCGAGGACTACAAAGACATCAACGTACTGGCCGACGCCGAAATCCGCGAAGGCATCAAGGCCTATACCCAGTGGCCCACCATTCCGCAGCTCTACATCAAGGGCGAGTTCATCGGCGGTTGCGACATTGTGCGCGATATGTACCAATCCGGCGAGCTGCAAGCCTTGCTGAGCGAAAAAGGCATCGCCTTCCAGGAACCCAGCGCTGTATAACAACCTCAATCATGGGATAAGCGATTAAGGAGCTAAACGGTGAATGGGAAGTGCGG
>CAZUOS010000269.1:0-2842 GCA_964621415.1 uncultured Azospirillum sp. | reverse complement strand
GAGATTGCCACTCGAGCCGACAGCGGCGCGGAACGGCCCATAAAACGCCGAGGCGTATTTCGCCGCATAAGAAAGGATCACCACCTTCGCATAGCCCGCCGCGTCGAGCGCTTCGCGGATGGCGCCGATGCGCCCGTCCATCATGTCGCTCGGGGCGACGATATCGCACCCCGCCGCCGCCAGCACGATGGCCTGCTTGCAGAGCATGGCGACGGTTGCATCGTTCGCCACATCGCCCGCGTCATCCAGCAGCCCGTCATGCCCGTGGCTGGTGTAGGGGTCGAGCGCGACATCGGCGATGAGGCCGATTTCCGGCACCGCCGCCTTGATGGCACGAATGGCGCGGCACATCAGGTTTTCGGGGTTAAGGGCTTCCTCACCACCGGGGGTTTTGAGGGTTTGCGGCGTCACCGGAAACAGCGCCAGTGCCGGAATGCCAAGGGCCACCGCCTCGCGCGCGGCTGCCACTGCGCGGTCGACACTCAAGCGCTCCACTCCGGGCAGTCCCTCGACCGGGGTGCTCACCCCCTCGCCTTCCTGCACAAACAGCGGCCAGATGAGGTTACTGGGGCGAAGCTCGGTTTCCGCCACCATGCGGCGCAGCCACGGCGCAGCACGTAAGCGGCGCGGGCGAATGGGAAGATTCAGGGCGTGTGTCATGGCCCCCTGTTAGCGCGATGGATAGCACTTGTCACGCACGAGCTTCAGCCTCACGCAAAGGCAGCAATCCCCGTAATCGCCCGTCCCAAAATCAGCGCATGGATATCGTGCGTGCCTTCGTAGGTATTCACCGCCTCGAGGTTCATCATATGGCGGATCACGTGGTATTCATCGGCAATGCCGTTACCGCCCAGCATATCGCGTGCGACACGCGCAATATCCAGCGCCTTGCCCACATTGTTCCGCTTGACGAGCGAGATGATATCGGCCGCATAGTCGCCCGTATCCATCAACCGCCCGACGCGAAGCACCGCATGCGTCGCAAGCGCGATTTCGGTGAGCATATCGGCGAGTTTTTTCTGAATCAACTGGTTGGCGGCGAGCGGCCGGTCGAACTGCTTACGGCCCAGCGTATAGTCCCGCGCCACCTCGAAGCAATGCTGCGCTGCGCCCGTCGCCCCCCAGGCGATGCCATAGCGTGCTTTGTTGAGGCAACTAAACGGCCCCTTCAGGCCCGAAACCTCGAGCAGTCGTTCCTCGGGCACGAACACGTCCTCGAGCATCACCATGCCGGTGATGCTGGCGCGAAGGCTCATTTTCCCTTCGATTTTCGGGGTAGAAATATCTCCCTTATCCCCACGTTCGACAATAAATCCGCGGATTTTATCCTCAAGCTTCGCCCAGATAATCATCACATCGGCGATGGGCGCATTGGTGATCCAGGTCTTACTGCCAGAGAGCTTATAGCCCCCATCCACCTTCACCGCGCGGGTTTTCATCGAGCCGGGGTCGGAGCCATGGTCCGGCTCCGTCAGCCCGAAACAGCCAACAATCTCGCCGCTCGCCAGGCGCGGCAGATACTGCTGCTTGCATGCTTCCGACGCGAACTCGTTGATCGGGTGCATGACGAGCGAGCTTTGCACCGAAAGCGCCGAGCGATAGCCCGAATCTACCCATTCAATCTCGCGGTTGACGAGGCCATAGGCCACATGGTTCACGCCTGCACAGCCATGGCCCTGAATCGTGCTGCCGAGCAGCCCTTGCTGGCCCATTTCGCGCAAAATCTCGCGGTCGAACGCCTCGTGGCGATTCGCCTCGATCACCCCCGGCAGCAGACGGTTGCGCGCGAATAGGCGCGCCGCATCGCGCACCATGCGCTCATCCTCCGAGAGGGCAGCTTCCAGGTTCAGTGGGTCTTGCCAATCCAGTTCGAGACTCATAAGGGCACCTCGCTTTGCAGCGCTTATAGCCCACTCCCGCCGCGAGGTAAACCGTTGCCCGCCTCTCCGGCGGTGGTGGCCTGCGCTATCAATCCCGTTGTGCTTTTGGCGCACAGGCCGTATGGAGCATCGCCTGAATCACGCCCTCACTCATGATCGCTGTTCTCTTTGCTGTTGCTATGTCCCCTGCTCCCGCCATTGTGCTTGTCCGCCCCCAGATGGGCGAAAATATCGGCGCTGCCGCCCGCGCCATGGCCAATTTCGGCTTGCGCGATCTGCGCCTCGTCGCCCCGCGCGATGGCTGGCCCAACCCCAAAGCCAGCGACACGGCAGGCAAAGCCCTGCCCCTGATCGACGATGCGAAACTCTATGCGAACGTCCCCGAGGCTCTGGCCGATTGCCAGTTTGTGCTGGCCACCACCGCGCGCGAACGCACCCTCAGCCAGCCGGTGATGGAAGTGCGCGAAGCGATGGCCGAGCTGCATGCGCGCGTGGGCCGGGGCGAGCGCGTGGCGCTACTCTTCGGGCCAGAGCGCACCGGCCTCGAGAACGAGGACATCGCGCTGGCCGATGCCATCGTCACCATTCCCGTCGCCCCCGAATATGCCTCGCTGAATGTGGGGCAAGCGGTGGTCGTCGCGGCGTATGAGTGGTGGATGGCAGAGGTCAGAGGTCAGAGGCCAGAGGTCAGTGAGGCTGTGCCCTCCACTCGACTCTCGACTCTCGACTCTGATTACGCCTCCCCCGCTCCGCGCGCCGAGCTTTCGGGCTTTTTCGACCAGCTTGAAGCCGCGCTCGACACAGTCAATTTCTGGCGCGTGCCCGAGAAGAAAGACGTCATGTGGCGGAATATTCGGGCAGGCCTCCTGCGCGCGGGCCTCAACACCCAGGAAATCGCCACCTGGCGCGGCATGCTCAAGGCCCTGCGCGGGGAATAGCGCGAGGCTTCCAGAGCCTATAGC
>CAZUOS010000268.1:0-2842 GCA_964621415.1 uncultured Azospirillum sp. | reverse complement strand
GCGGAATCAATTACCTGCCGACGGTCGATGCGGATATCACGAGCGAGGACGACGTGCCGCTGAACAGTATCAACGTCAGTCAGGTGCTGGAAATCATGGAAGAAGCGAAGACGCGCTTGAACCTGATGTTTCTCGACGCCTGCCGCAACAACCCGTTCACCCGCCGCTTTCGCTCGGCCGCGGGTGGCCTGGCGCGCGTCGACGCGCCTTCGGGTACGCTGATTTCCTTCGCCACCCGACCGGGCAGCGTGGCGGCCGACGGCGACGGAGAGCACGGCTTGTACACCTACCATTTGCTGCGCCAGATCGAGGTTGCCGGGCAGCCGATCGAGCAGAGCCTGAAGCGCGTCGTCGCCGGTGTGCGCAAGGATTCCGGCGGGCAGCAGGAACCGTGGATGGAAGGCAGCATCGACGGCGACTTCTTTTTCGTCGGCACGTCGGCGGGCACTGGCGCAGCCGATTCGGGCGCCGGCCAGTCGGCCGCCGGTTTCGAAATCAGCTTCTGGGACAGCATCAAGAACAGCGACAGTGTCGACGACTTCCGTGCCTACCTGGAGAAGTTTCCGCAAGGTCAGTTCCGTCCGCTGGCGGAAGGCCGCGTGCGCCGGCTGACCCAGGCCGCGGCGAGCAGCAGTGCGCCGGCGGCGGCCGGCGAACGCGCGGCCGCTACGCTGCGCGATTGCGCCGACTGCCCGGAACTCGTGCTGGTTCCTGCCGGCAGTTTCCTGATGGGTGCGCCGACGCGTGAAGCGGGGAGCGGCGACAACGAGCGCCCGCGCCACACGGTCACCCTTGCCCGGCCGCTCGCCGTCGGTCGTTTCGAAATCACGCGCGGCGAGTACGCGGCTTTCGTCCAGGCCAGCGGCTATCGCGGGGAGGCGGCGTGCCATGTCTGGGTCGGTAACGAATGGGTCAACCAGGTCGGGCGCAGTTGGCGCGACCCCGGCTTTCGCCAGACGGACGATCACCCGGTGGTCTGCGTCAATTGGCACGACGCGCGCGCCTACGTCGCCTGGCTGGCGATGAAGACCGGCAAGGCCTACCGCCTGCTCAGCGAGTCAGAATGGGAGTACGCGGCGCGCGGCGGCACGCGCACTTCGCGCTATTGGGGCGATGACCCGGCGCTGGCGTGCGAGTACGCCAATGTGCACGACGGCGATGCGCAGGAACAGCGCCGCTTTAATTGGGAAGCACACGATTGTCGCGACGGCTTTGTCGAGACGGCGCCGGTCGGACGTTTCAAGGCGAACGCTTTCGCGCTGCACGATCTGCTCGGCAATGTCTGGGAATGGGTGCAGGACTGTCAGCCGTTGAACTGCATCGGCGCGCCTGGCGACGGTTCGCCGCGCGAACACGACAATTGCCCGCAGCGCGTCTATCGGGGGGGAGGCTGGAGCGGCCCGGCGTCGGTGCGCGCGGCGGTGCGCAACAGCAACGCCGCCGGTTATCGCAGTCAGTTGCTCGGTTTTCGCGTCGTTCGTCCAGCGCCCTGAGCGCTGGCGGGAATGGCAGTGCCCGGCGCAGCGCGTCGGGCGGGTAGGCAGCATGCCTAGGCCGGCCGGGCAATGTCGATCAGGCGATCAGCGCAAAGTCGGCGTAGCTCAGTTGCGCATGCGTCGCGACACCGACCACGGCGATGGCGACCGCTGCGTCGCCGCCGTAGCCGTCGGCGTCGTAATACAGATCGCCGGTCGTCGTGTTGTAGACGATGCGGTCGCTTGCATCGTGCGCCTGCGTGACGCCCGCACCGGACCAGAACTGGTCGGTGCTCAGCCTGCCCACGGTCGTGCCGAGAGCGCGGAAGGCGGCCAGATTGAGCTGGATCGTATCGCTGCCCGAGACGAAGTCGGTCAGCAGATCGCGGTTGTTGGCGCCGCCCGGGGTCTGGTCGAAGACGAACTGGTCGGCTCCGGCACCACCGGTCAGGCTGTCGTTGCCGCCGCCGGCGATCAGGCGGTCGTTGCCGGCGCCGCCGTTGATCGTGTCGGCGTAGGCTGTTCCGCTGAGGACGTTGTTGCCGGCATTGCCGATGATCGACAGCGAGTTGCCCAGCGCGCGCGCGTCGACGTTGAGCGCGGTGGTGCCGCTGCTGACGGCAATTTCGCCTGCTCCGCCACCGATCACGACACGCTCGATTCCACGGTCGCCGGCAAAGAGGGTCAGCGTCCCGGGTGTCACGGCCGAGAAACGGACTTCGTCGGTGCCGTTCGTTCCGCTGTCGGCGATTTCTGCCGCCAGATGATCAAAGCCTGACGCGATCAGATAGATGTCGGCGCCTTCGCCGCCGTCGAGCACGTCGATTCCGCCCTTGCCGTCGAGCAGGTTGTTGCCGGCATTGCCGCGCAGCGTATTGGCCAGGGTATTGCCGGTCGCGCTGAGGTTGCCGCTGCCGCCAAGGACGAGGTTTTCGACGAAGTCGCCGAGCGTCCAATTGACACTGCTATAGACGGTGTCGTTGCCGCCATTGTCGCTGCGGCTGCCATTTGGCGACGTTTCGCAGACCTGATCAGCGGCATTGTCGACGATGTAGCTGTCGTTGCCGGCGCCGCCGTACATGCTGTCGGCGCCGAGACCGCCGTCCAGGACATTCGCGCCGGTGTTGCCGAGCAGACGATTGTTCAGCGCGTTGCCGCTGCCGTTGAGATTGTCGGAGCCAAGCAGCGTCAGGTTTTCCAGGTTTGCGCCGAGTGTCCAGGTCGCGTTCGTTTCAACCGTGTCGATCTCGCTCGCCAGCGTCGAGGTTTCGATCAGCGTATCGCTGGCGTCGGCGACATAGACGTCGTTGCCCGTGCCGCCGATCAGCGTGTCGCTGCCGCCGCCGCCGATCAGCCGGTCGGCGCCG
>CAZUOS010000267.1:0-2845 GCA_964621415.1 uncultured Azospirillum sp. | reverse complement strand
CATCTTCGACCGAGGTCATTTTTTGGTAGTCACGCAGATTGTCGCCATTTTTTGAGCGTTCGACAGCGTTGGCGAGCGTGAGATACTGCACGTCGCCCATCGACGCCGTCCAGGTCGGCTGGCCGGTGGTAGCATCATAAACTTGTTGCGGCAGGCGCACATCGAAGGCAAATTTTTGCAGCGCTTGCTCGAGCGAGAGCGGATTTTGGTAGCCAAAAACCTGGCCGATTGTTTGGTCGAGAATTGTTTTGGCGGCTTGCTGGTTCATGATTTTGCTCCTTTATTTCGATGTGACGATTGTTTCGATAATAGTTCCGTAAGTGACATCGGCTCTGGCCTGGTTTGTTGCGGTTTGTCGGCCATAACGTTGGCCGACGCGCTTGCCTTTGGCTCGACGTATTTGACGGGGCGCGGCGCGTTTTCAACTGGACGAAGTGTACGAGTTTTTTCGTGACTTGGCGTAGCAAAATCAAGTGTTTTGGCTTTGAACGCCGGCAAAGTTTTGCCACCCGCCGAAACACGCACCACACACTCGCGCGCATCGAGCTCGGTCAGAATCGGCACCCGCAAATCTTCTTCTTTGTTCATGACGTGCGTGGCTTCCATGGTCATTTTTTTGGGCAATTCCATGGTAATATTGCCCTCAATCGCACGGGCGTCGTGCTCAGAAACTTTGAAAACATAATAGTTGCTAACGTTTGAAAAAATCGCGTTTTTAAGCCCTTCGTCGATCTGGCCAAAATACTGTTGACTGAGGAAAACAAACAGGTTATATTTGCGTGCTTCGGCCAAAATTTGCGCAATTGTTGGGTTTTGCACGACCGAAACTTCATCGATGATGAGAATGATTTTTTCATTAAACGTACGCGCTTGGGCTAGCAAAAAAAGTTGCTGAATCAGCAAGCCAGAAACAGCTTTGATGACCTTTTCGCCCATGCCGATTTTGTTGAGCGAAAACAGTGTCAGACGATTAGCGCCGATCACTTTGGCCAGCGAACTCGCCTGAGCATGACGTGACGAAAGCGCCGGCTGCGACTGAATTTCGTCGATCAACTCAATGATCGGAAAAATCGACGATGAATATTCGTTCTCTTGCAAACGCAAATATTCCTTTTTGAAAAACATCGCTGCACCGCTTGGCACATACTGCTCGACGTGCACCAGAATCCCGGTGCGAAATTCTTCGTCGGTCAGCAAGCGCTTGAGATTTTCGAGACTCATCACCTGCGCCGTCATCAGCACCAACATACTAAAGCGCAGCGTGCGTTCGACGTTGGCGTTGTAGTTTTTGCCCAGCAGCGATTCAAACAGCGTGCCAGTGAGCTCGGTCGCGGCCGAAATATCGGTGTTGGTATCGGTAAAAAGCTCGGTACTATCCTGCGACGATTTGAAATTGATGACATTGGCGTCGTCATAATGGCCGATATCATGCTCGAGCGACGCGTGTGGATCAATCACGACAATGCGATACTTTTGCTTGGCCGGCGAACGCATCAAACGATCGACAAACAAACTAATAAATTTTGATTTGCCGCTGCCGCTCGAGCCAATAATAAACGAGTGCTTATCAAAATCGTAAGCGCTGAGTGGCAAATAGGCGTTTTTGGGCAAATACGGAAACGTACTGACTTCAAATAGCGCATCCGTTGGGTCGCTGCGCAAAATATGCAAAGTTTTTTGAATATCCAGGTGTTTGGAATGGCGCATGTAGTTGTATTTTTCGTTTTCGCGGAAATTGATCGCCACCATATAACCCGGCGACATAAAGGCGTGCTTGCGTGCTTCGCTATAACTGCCATCTTGCTTTTGAAAGAGGTAACTCGCCTGACAGTGCAAGAGATTGGCAGTGCCGCGCATCGTAAAAATCCCCCACTCCAGCACCCGGCCGCGTTTGAGTTCATAGCGTTCGCGCAGGTCAAGAATATTGCCGCCAGCGACTTGAAACACAAAACGCTCACTGCTGTCGATAATTGGCACACCGATTTTTTCGCCATCGATTGGCCGCAGTACCACTTGCATGAGGTTGTTGGAAAGACCAGACAAATCTTTGTTGGCGCCGACATAATAATGCACCAAATTGCCCTCGATATGCACCAACACCTTGATACTTCGCCCCAAACCAACGTGCTGCAAAATTGATTTGAGCGTGAAGTCCCACGCTACATCATCAAGTGTGCTTTTACGCAAATACACCTCGAACCAGTATTTATAGCCAAAGTATTTCTCTGTCATATTCACATCTGTTAGTCTACAATAAAACTCGATAATCGTCGAGCATAAGCAAATTGTTTGCTATAATCAAAACATAATGAAAAAATTGAGCGTCATGAAACAACTTATTAGTTTTGAATATATGTTCGCTGCAGTTCTGACGGCACTATTTTTTGTCTCAATTGGAGACTTTCAGTGGTGGTGGCTAATTGTACTCTTTCCACTAATTGACATCTCTATGTTCGGCTATTTGCAAAACTCACGGGCAGGTGCATTGACGTACAATACTGGTCATAGCTTGATCGGGCCAGGAATTTTGATTGTCTGCTATGTTGTCTATGCCCAAGAATGGCTACTTTTTGCTGCCCTAATTTGGCTTTTTCACATTTTTGTCGACCGTGCGCTGGGCTACGGCCTCAAGCACACAGAGGGGTTTGGTCACACGCATCTTGGTAAGGTAGGTAAAGCCAAGAACTCAAACCGCAAAAGATAGTATAATACGTTACATGCCCCGGTAGCTCAGCTGGATAGAGCAGAGGACTTCTAAGCCTAAGGTCGCAGGTTCGACTCCTGCCCGGGGTACCAAAACGGAACTAAATTGGAAATTGTCGCCCGAAAGGGCGGCTTTTTCTTT
>CAZUOS010000266.1:0-2854 GCA_964621415.1 uncultured Azospirillum sp. | reverse complement strand
TGGCGGACACGCGGGTTGGCCAGAACTTGACGCTGCGAATGCAAAATGGCCCGGATAATCCCATAGCCTATGTTGGTGGAAATGCGGAAGTTGGTGGAGGTAACCTAGAGGTTAAAGCGAAAGGGGCAGTATGGAGCTGGAGCGATGTCACCGATCACCATACCATTGAGGCGCCGCTGGTGTTTGTGCGTAGTTCAGGGAAGTGGTTAACTGCAGACAGCACCCAATTATGCACCGATCTGCCGGAGTTTAATCCAAAATTAAATCTTGCAATAGATTTTAAAAATCCCGACGCCATCAAAAAGGCCTGCCAAGATTTTAAGGGTGTTTTGGCAAGCGTAAAGCAAAATGCCGGTGGCGCAAGCCAGACCGAGGTCCCCATCTGCCGTAATCGCGAGGCCCTAACAAGAGACCGGGTGAGAGCTGAGTGTCGCTATCAATAACCTTGCTGGTTTAAATATTACACCTCCGCCATTGTCCCTTCATCCAGCCCGAGCGCGCTGAGGATGCCACGGGCCTTGGCGAGGGTTTCACGCCATTCGTCTTCGGGCGTGGAATCGGCGACGATGCCGCCGCCGACTTGAAACTCGAACTGGTCGCCACGCAGAATCAGCGTGCGGATGACGACCGAGAGATCGCATCGCTCGCCCGCGCCGAACCAGCCCATTGCGCCGCTGTAAACCCCGCGCTCCATACCCTCGACCCCCTCGCACCAGCGGATAGCGGCGCGTTTCGGTGCGCCCGTCATCGAGCCCGGGGGGAAGCAGGCGGCGACGGCTTTGTAGGCTGAGATTTCGGGCTTTTTCTGCGCCTCGATGGTGGAGATGAGATGGTGGATGGTGCGGTAGGAATAGAGCTGCGCCTGCTCCACCACACGCACGCTGCCGGGGGTGCTGACGCGCGCGAGGTCGTTGCGCATGAGATCGACAATCATCAGGTTTTCGGCGAGGTTTTTGGCGCTTTCGGCAAGGCGTTCGCGGGTGGTGTGGTCGGCCTCGGCATCGTCGCTGCGGCGTGCGCTGCCTTTGATCGGCCGCGTGGTGAGCGTGCCGCCGGCATCGAGCGTAAGGAAGCTCTCCGGGCTGCTCGAGAGGATCGCCGTGTCGCCCTGCTGGATGAAGGCGCTCATCGGCGCGGGGCTGGCGTCGCACAGGCGTTGGAACAGGTCGAACGGGGTGGCCTCGGCCGCGTGCGCAGGCAACCGCCCCCAGAACTTGCGGGTGATGTTCGCCTGATAGAAATTGCCCGCTTCGATCTCGCCCAATGTGCGGGCGACGGCGGTTTCGTAAGCGTTGCGGGATAGGTTCGAGGCGAGGGGGGGCGTGTCATTGCGAGCGGAGCGAAGCCATCCATCCTGATCAGATTTAGCACGAGTTGGGGCTGGATTGCGTCGCTCCGCTCGCAATGACGCGCCCTCATCCGCCCAGGTAAACCGATCCACGGCGCGTGCGCGATGGTCGAACCGCCAGAGGTGACGATAGCGCACCAGTCGAAAATCCGGCAATTCGATGGGGCTGGGCGCGCCGCGCGCTGCGTGCTCGCGCAGGCCATAGCCGAGATAACCCACCCAGAGCGGCAGGTCATCGGCCGTGGCGGGCAGTGGCGGCAGGGCGGCCCAATCGCTGCCCTCGCACACGGCGAGTGGCTCGGTGAAGAGATAGCTGTGCTGGCCGGTGAATGGCTCGGCAAAGGCGGAATAAAGCAGCGCCATATCGCCCCCCGCATGGTGTGCGGCGAGGGTGAGCGGCTCCTCCCAACCGAGAGTGTCGATGGCGCGCCAGCTCATGCCCAAGCACTCCGGTGGTGGGCGGCGTAGGCGGCGCGGTCGGCGGTAAGTGCCTGCTGGAACGCGTGAGCGCCTGCTATCTGCGGAGTAACATCCAGATCCAGTGTTGCCTGCGCGATCCCCACTCGCACGTTACTCACAAAAATAGCTTCCGCTTTGTTGAGGATATCGGCTGTGGCAAGTGTCTCGACAACCTCGAACAAACGCAAGGTGGCAGCGCGGGTGGTGCCATTGACGCAATTGGTGGAGAGTGGCGGCGTAAATAAACGTCCATTCAAAACCCAAAACAGGTTGGCGCTGGCCGTTTCGGCGAGGTAGCCGTCGGGCGTGAGGAGGATGGCGTCGTCGCAGCCATGATCGGCGGCTTCCATCAGTGCCAATGTGCTGCCGATGCCCTGCGCCAGCTTTGCGTTGCCCGGCAGGCTGCTGGCCGGTGGGCGGGTGATGGTGCTGAGATGCAAGCGTAGCGGGCGGGCAGGGGGCAGCGGCGCGGTGGTGTATTCGATGGCCCAATTGGGCGCGGCATCCGGCAAGGGGCGATAGCCCGCGCTGCCCACCCCGCGCGAGAGGCTGAGGCGCAGAAAAGCGAGTGTGCCCGGAGGCGGTGGGGCATTGCGGCGGATCACCTCGCGCGCGGCAGCGGCCCAATCCACCGCAGGCTCGGCCATGCGTAAGCTCGCGAGACCCGCCCGCAGCCGCGCGAGGTGCAGCGTCCACTGATAAGGCACGCCGGATTCCAGGCGAATGGTCTCGAACACGCCATCGCCAAAGCGAAAGCCGCGATCCGCAATCGGCAGGCAGGCTTCGTCGCTCGCGAGGAAGGTGCCGTTCAGGCAGGTGATGGAGGTGCTGGTCATGGTGGTTGGATGTGTCGTGAGCCTTGAAGAAGGATCGTCATCCCGGGCTTGTCCCGGGATCTCCGGTCACTTGCTTGAGCATAAAATGAGAACGGTTATTAAGCTCAAGCCGTTTCGGGAGATCCCGGGACAAGCCCGGGATGACGATCCTTCTTCAACGTTTTCCTTGTATTCTGCGCCGTAGAGGCTAGCTAGTAGCGAGATTTTTTTC
>CAZUOS010000265.1:0-2856 GCA_964621415.1 uncultured Azospirillum sp. | reverse complement strand
CGCCCCAGGCATCGGTCGCCGGGGTGCGGTAATAGAGCAGGTCGGTCTCGAGGTAATTGCCCATATCCGTAAGCCAGGCATCGCGATCCGCCTCCGCGCGGTCGAGGATCACGCTGATGAGGCGGGTGAGGGGCATGGTTTCGGTAGCGATGACCTCGCGCTGTATCGCCCATTCTTCCGCCATTTGCTGCGCAATATGTTGCGATGCACAATGAAGCGTTTTGCGGGCCGGGGTGCGCACCGGTTTGCCATCCAGCAGGATGCAAAATCCGGCCGGAGAATGCTGCACGGCAACCTGCTGGTAGAAGCGTTTGGGAAGGGGGCGCGGCTCGGGCTTGGCGCTGCTCATGCTGACCATGGTTTAGGCCTCCACGCTGAGGCCCAGCGCGTCGAGGCTGGCGGCGATATGCGATGCCAGCGGCGCCCGATACTCGCGCGCGGGCTTGCCGAATAACGGCGGCAGCTCGATGCGCCAGGCTTGCAGATGCAGCCGCCCAGAGAGCGCGACGCCGCCGCTGATATGGGCTTCCTTGCCGCCGTATTTTCCATCACCCAGGATGGGGCAGCCCAGCTCGGCCATGTGCACGCGCAGCTGGTGGGTGCGGCCGGTGATCGGCTCCAGCTCCACGAGGGCGATTTTTTTGGCTAGATGCTCGAGCGTGCGGTAGCGGGTGAGCGCGCGCTTGCCATCTTCCTCGACGCTCATCATCTTCTCGAGCCCGCCTTCCTCGCGCGCCAGCTTGTCGAGCTTGGATTCGATTTCGCCTTCATAGGGCTGTGGCACGCCGACGACGAGAGCCAGGTAGGTTTTGCGGATGGTTTTTTGTGCAAACGCGCGCTGCAACGTGGCGGCGGCGGCGCTGTGGCGCGCCAGCAGCATCACACCGCTGGTGTCTTTATCGAGCCGGTGGACGAGGCGCGGCACTTGCTTGCCATCGAACTGCAAGGCGGGGAGCATGCCATCGAGATGCTTGCTCACCTTGCTGCCGCCCTGCACGGCAAGGCCTGCCGGTTTATTGATGACGAGAATGTCCTTATCGCGGTAGAGAACGAGGCTTTGCGCCTCCTGCGCCAGTTCGAGCGTCAGCTTCATCGGCTGTTTTTCGCGCGGGGCGTGGGCTTTTTCGGGGTCGGTGATGTCGCCGCGCACCTCGACCACGTCATCCTCAAAAACGCGCACATTGCCTTCCACTTTTTTGCCATTCAGGCGAATGCGCCCGGTGCGCAGGGCTTTTTGGTAGATCGAGTTAGGCGCGCTACCGAGGATGCGTTGGCACCAGCGATCCAGTCGCGTGTTGCCATCCATGGCGTCGACAAGGTAGGTTTTGCGTTGCATGCGGATCTCGATCAGGGGTTAAGGGGTGAGGTGAAGTCGTGATACCATGGTTTTTGGTACGGCACCAGCCATGACTCGGGATTAGGATTATCCAAGCTTATAGCCAGCGGCAACGGCGGCGAGGCTGAGCCCTACGCTGCCCAGTACATAGAGCGCGGCCTGCATGTACACACCGCGGGTGAGGAGCTGGAGCGCATCCCAGCTAAAGGCAGAAAAGGTGGTGAAGCCGCCCAGCACGCCAGTGATAAAAAATAGCCGTGCCGCTTCGGAATCGGCCGCGTGGTAGCGCGCCATGAGGTAGCCAATGGCGCCGGAGCCGAGGATATTCACCAGCAGCGTGCCGAGCGGAAATGGCGCCGGGTGCAGATGCATCACCAGTTGTATTAGCGCATAGCGCAGGAGTGCGCCAATCGCGCCGCCCGCCGCGACACAGAGAATGGGAATAAGGAGTAACATGCGGTGCTTGTAGCAGGTTGGACGACGCTGTCAGCTAGCATTTGGGGGGTAATCGGGGGGTAAAACATAGTGTTGCCATGCAACATGTCGGAATAAAATGCGGCGATGGGCAATAATTTTTTGATTGTTAATAGAAACTTAACCGATGATGCGTATAGAATGGCAAGCATATTGCGCTGCACCATCAGGAGACCGTTATGACTTGGCTTACCGCTGCCGAACTCGAGAAAGACTGGAAAGAAAACCCGCGCTGGAAAGGCGTTTCGCGCCCCTATGCGGCGGCAGAAGTGGTGAAATTGCGCGGCAGCTTGCCGATTGAGCATTCGCTCGCCAAGCATACCAGCGAGAAACTGTGGAATTACTTCGCGAGCGAGCCGTATGTGAATGCGCTTGGCGCGCTCACTGGCAACCAGGCGATGCAGCAGGTGCGGGCGGGGTTGAAGGCGATTTATCTTTCCGGCTGGCAAGTGGCGGCGGATGCAAACCTTGCGGGGCAGATGTATCCCGATCAGTCGCTTTACCCGTTCGATTCGGTGCCAGCGGTGGTGCGCCGCATCAACGCGACGCTGAAGCGCGCCGATGAGATCGAGGTGAGCGAGGCGGGCAAAGCCTCGCGGGATTGGTTCCAGCCGATTGTGGCGGATGCTGAGGCCGGGTTCGGCGGCAATCTCAACGCGTTCGAGCTGCAAAAAATGATGATCGATGCCGGGGCGGCGGGCAGCCACTGGGAAGATCAGCTGAGCAGCGCCAAGAAATGCGGCCATATGGGCGGCAAGGTGCTGGTGCCGATTCGGGAACATATCGAGAAGCTGGTGGCGGCGCGACTGGCGGCCGATACGTGCGGCGTGCCGAGCGTGATTATCGCACGCACGGATGCGAATGGCGCGTATCTGCTCACGAGCGATGTGGATGACCGCGACAAGCCGTTTGTGGCGGAAGGCCGCACGGTGGAAGGGTTCTTTAATTACAAAGGCGGGATTGATGCAGCGATTAACCGCGGCCTCGCCTTCGCGCCCTATGCGGATTTGGTGTGGTGCGAGACTTCGACGCCGGACCTCGCGGAA
>CAZUOS010000264.1:0-2862 GCA_964621415.1 uncultured Azospirillum sp. | reverse complement strand
AACCAGACTTGCGGTTCGTTACGACCGGGCACATGCTCTCCCCGCGCAATGGCACGGGTGCGCGCCTTCATCGCCTCATAGCTCGCAATGCCTACCCGTAATGTCTGCTTCATACGACACCTCCCTCTTTCAACACCCGATCTACAGCGCTCCAGAAATCCTCGATCAAGCTTGCTGCATCGCGATACGCATATGGTTGGATGCGTGGGCCCAGATGCCGATGATCCGCGTGCGCGTCTCCGCTCCCTTTCACGGGGTGCGCATTATCGAACCCCAGCAGTCGTTCCCCCGATGCGCCGTGCAGCGTCAGCGAATAGCTCACCCCATGTGGCCGCGCCTTGGTTTTCGGCACACGATGTACCACAAACTTCACCCAATAACGACCTCGTTCATCGAGAAAAAACGTCTGCCCATTCAAATGCAGAAGATAGTCGAAACTGGGATCATTGGCGCGCATCGGTTTCAAATTGTTATCATCATCTGATAACTTTAGCAAGTTTTATCCTTGCCCCCCTCTCACGCGAGATTTCGATTTATAACGCCATGATCCTCTGGACAACGTGCAGAAAATCGGGCAGATTCCCGCCGATTTTGTTTATTTACTATAGGACGAATTATGAAAAAGCTTATTGTATCGATTGCGGCGTGCGCGGCATTGTTGATGGCAGTGCCTGCCCTGGCCGACAGCGAGATTGGGATTGTGAACATCACCAAGATCATGAAAGACTCGAAAGCTGCCGTGTCGCTGCGTAGCCAGGTGGATAGCAAGCGCAAGGCGCTGCAGACGGAATATCAGGAAAAGAGCAAATCGCTGCATGCCGAGGACAAGGCGCTTGTTGGCCAGCAAAAAACGGCCGATAAGGCTGCCTTCGACAAGAAAGTTGCCGATTTCCGCGCCCGCGCCGATAAGGAGGCCGCTGCCATCGAAGCCAAGCGCAAAGCGCTCGACAGCTCGTTCACGAACGCGCTCGAGGAAATCCAGAAAAACGTCGCCGATATTGTGAAGCAGATCTCGGCCGAGAAGAAGCTGAACGTGGTGTTCTCGGCTGCGCAGGTGATTTATAACGAGCCCAGCCTCGACATTACCGACGAAGTGCTGAAACGGCTCGATAGCAAGCTTCCCAGCGTCACCAGCAAGTTCTAAGCGAAGCGGGTGCCATGCCAGACCCTCGTTTCTTTTCTCGTCAGGGGCCGTTTTCTCTCGATGTGGTGGTAGCGCGCACCGGAGCAACCGTGGCGACGGCGAGCGTGGCCGAAGCGCGGATGCTTAGCGATGTGGCACCGCTCGACAAAGCCAGCGCGCAGGAATTGAGCTTTTTCGATAATGTGAAATATCTCGAGGCGTTTACCCATTCGGCGGCGGGGGCGTGCTTCGTGCGTGAAAAGTTCGTGGACCGCGCGCCCGCTGGAATGGTGGTGCTGGTGACGCCAGACCCCTATCGCTGCTATGCCATCGCCGCGCAGATGTTCTACCCCGATACCGCACCTGCCCCGAGCATTGCGGCGAGCGCGCATATCGACCCGAGCGCGGTGATTGGCGAGGGAGCGAGCATCGCGCCGGGGGCCTATATTGGCGCGCGGGTAGTGATCGGCGCGCGCAGCGTGATCGGCCCGAACGCGGTGCTGATGGAGGGGGTCGAGATCGGTGAGGATTGCCGCATCGGCGCGCTGTCGAGCCTCAGCCATTGCCTCATCGGCCCACGGGTGATTCTGCATCGCGGTGTGCAGATCGGGCAGGATGGCTTCGGCTTTGCGCTGGGGCGCGGCGGCCATCTCAAGGTGCCGCAACTGGGCCGGGTGCGGATCGAGGCGGATGTCGAGATCGGCTCGAACACCACGATCGACCGTGGCGCGGGGCCGGACACCGTGATCGGTGCCGGCACGAAGATCGATAATCTGGTGCAGATCGCGCATAATGTGGAGATTGGCCGTGGCACGGTGATTGTGGCGCATGCAGGCATCTCTGGCTCCACCCATATTGGCGACGGAGTGGTGATCGCGGGTCAGGTTGGAATCGCGGGACACTTGCACATTGGCGCGGGCGCGCGTATTGCAGCTCAGTCGGGCGTGATGCATGATGTTCCTGCCGGAGCCTCGGTAGGTGGATCGCCTGCCCTGCCCGCGCGGGAATGGCACCGACAAACCATTGCACTGGCACATTTGGCACAATCCACACGAGGAAAGAATGACTAAGGCTTTTTCCGTTAATGCTGAGCTTAAATCTTACGACATCGTGGCAATTCAAAAATTGCTGCCGCATCGCTATCCGTTTTTGCTGATCGATCGGGTGGTGAATATTGTGCCTGGCCATTCTGGCGTGGGCGTCAAGAACGTCACGATTAACGAGCCGTTTTTTGTCGGCCATTTCCCCGGCCACCCGGTGATGCCGGGCGTGCTGATCATCGAAGCGATGGCGCAAACCGCCGCCGTGCTGGTGATGGATACGCTGGGCGCGACCTCGCACGGCAAGGTGGTGTATTTCATGTCGGTGGAGAGCGCGAAGTTCAGAAAACCCGTAGGCCCGGGCGACACGCTGCATATCCACTGCGAAGCGCAGAAAAGCCGCGGCGCGGTGTGGCGCTTCTCGGGCGAGGCGAAAGTGGATGGGGTGAAAGTGGCGGAAGCCGTCTACACCGCGATGATCGTGGATGAGAAGGCGAATGCATAATGTTTTCACCGATGCAGAGTGATCATGGGAAGACGAGCGGCTGGCTCTATAGCTCCCCTCACGCGGGGGAGCCAAATCCCTCTTGGGATTTGGTGGGGGGAAGCACCTCTTCGGTTCTGAATACAGATTTGCATCAGCATACCCCCCACCAAATCGCTGAAGGAGCGATTTGGCTCCCCCTCAAGGGGGGAGCT
>CAZUOS010000263.1:0-2886 GCA_964621415.1 uncultured Azospirillum sp. | reverse complement strand
ATAGATGCGCATCGGCATCTTCGGGTGGTAGTCGGTCAGGATGTCGAGCGACGGCAGGTTCGGGTAGGCCAGGCTGAGGACGACCACCGCCAGGGCAAGCACGATACCGGCCAGACCAAGAACGAAGACAATCGGGTAAAGAAACCAGCGCAGCAAAGTAGGCAAGACGGTGTCCGGCAGCGAAAGCAGATCTGCAATATTATATAGCGCTGCAGCAGAAATGACTTTACACTCTCTGAGCTTGTTGCTAGCATCTAAAGTGGAATATTTATTGTGGCGCTAACTGCAAATTATTGAAGGGTTTTTTGGCAAGAGGTAGCAATTTGCAGATTGATTTTTCGATCTTCAACCCCAAGGCTCGCTCGCTGATCGGTCTCGATATCAGCTCATCATCGGTCAAGATGGTCGAGTTGGGTAGCGACGGCAAAGGGGGATATCGTGTTGAACGCTACGCGATCGAAGTGCTGCCCAGGGATGTCGTTTCCGACGGCAACGTGGTGAACCTCGAAGCGGCAGCCGAATCCGTTCGTCGGACATGGAAAAAGCTTGCCACCGCGACGCGGCAAGTGGCCATCGCCCTTCCGGCCTCGCACGTGATCACCAAGAAGATCATTGTTGCCGGTGGACAAAGGGAAGAGGAACTGGAAGTCGTCGTCGAGTCCGAGGCAAACCAGTACATCCCCTTCCCCCTCGATGAGGTCAATCTGGATTTCCAGGTGATCGGCCCGGCTCCGTCTTCACCGGACGAGATCGAAGTTCTGATCGCTGCTTCCCGCAAGGAGAAAGTCGAGGACCGCGTGGCCGTGGCGGAGTCAGCCGGGCTCAAGCCGGTGATCCTCGATGTCGAGTCGTACGCGGTGCTTTCCGCCTTCGAACTGATCGAGAAACGCTTGCCCGATGAAGGCAAGGGGAACATCATCGCGCTCGTCGATGTCGGTGCGAACGTGATGAACCTGACGGTGTTGCGCAACGGGCAGCAAATCTACGCGCGCGAGCAGGCGTTCGGCGGAAATCAGTTGACCCAGGACGTTGCGCGTTCGCTCGGCATCAGTTTTGAGGAAGCAGAGGCCGAGAAGCGTCGCAACAACTTGCCCGAACGGTGCGAAACCGAACTGGTGCAGCCGTTTCGCGAGGCGATGGCGCTGGAAATTTCGCGCGCCCTGCAGTTCTTTTTCACCTCGACGCAGTTCAGCCGGATCAATCATATCGTCCTGGCTGGTGGCTGCGCGGTCATCCCGCGGGTCGACGAAGTCGTTGCCTCGCGCACGCAGATCGATACGATCATCGCCAATCCCTTCGTCGATATGGTGCTCGCCGACCGCGTCCGGAGCAAGAGCCTGCTGGCTGACGCATCGTCATTGATGGTTGCCTGCGGCCTGGCGTTGCGGAGATTCGACACATGATCCGCATCAACCTGCTTCCGCACCGCGAAGAAAAGCGCCGGGCCAGACGCCAGCAGTTCTGGGCCTTTTTCGGTCTGGTCACGATCATCTCGGGACTGGCCGTTTTCCTGGTCTATCTGCTGATTGCCCGCGAAATCGCCGCGCAGGAAGCCAGAAATGAGTTCCTCAAGAAGGAAATCGCCGTCCTCGACAAGCAGATCGACCAGATCAAGCGACTGAAGGAACAAAGCGACGCGCTGATGGAGCGCAAGAAGATCATCGAATCGCTGCAGCGCGACCGGGCCGAAGCGGTTCGTCTGCTCAGCGAGCTGGCCAAGCAGATGCCGGAAGGTGTTTATATCCGCTCGCTCAAACAGGACGGCCAGAGGATCAGCCTGGGTGGCCTGGCGCAGTCGAGCGCACGCGTCTCGACGCTGATGCGCAACATCGAGGCATCGCCGTGGCTGGAAAAGCCGCAGTTGATCGAGATCAAGGCGGTGACGGTCGACAAGCGTCGGGTGAACGAGTTCAGCATGAATGCGTCGATCAAGCGAGCTCCGGTGGCTGGCAAGGGAGAGCAAAAATGAAGGTGCCCACACTGAAGGCGCCGACACTCAAGGCGCCCACGCTGCCGACAATTGATTACCAGTTGATTCTGCGCGATTTCCAGAATCTTAATCCGCGGGATGTCGGCGCGTGGCCCTTGGCGCCGCGCATTGCCGTCCTCGCCGGTTTGCTCCTGGTAATCGTGCTTGGTGGCTGGTGGTTCGTCTGGCTGGACCAGATGGCGGCGCTGGAAACCAGCCGACAAGCCGAGCTGAAACTGCGTGACGAGTTCGTCAACAAGAAGAAGCAGGCAGTCAACCTTGACCTCCATGTCCAACAGTTGAATGACATCGATCGCTCGTTTGGGGCCCTGCTCAAGCAGCTGCCCAACAAGTCGGAGGTCGAGGCGCTGCTGGTCGAGATCAATCAGGCTGGCATGGGTCGGGGTCTCCAGTTTGAACTGTTCAAACCTGGCGTCGAACAGGTGAAGGACTTTTACGCCGAACTGCCGATCAATGTTCGCCTGACCGGCACCTACCACGATTTCGGCGCTTTCGCCGGGGACATCGGCAAGCTGTCGAGAATTGTCACCTTGAACAACATCTCGATTGTTGCCGGCGCGCAGAGCAAGGACGGTACCTTGGCGCTCGACGCCGTGACCAAGACTTTCCGTTACCTCGACGAAGAGGAGTTGGCGGCGAAGAGGAAAGCGGCGCAAGCGGCCAAGGGGGCGAAGAAATGAGGCGACTATCGATCGTCTTGTGCGCGATCTTTCTGGCGGCCTGCTCGACCAGCGGTCACGAGGACCTGCAGGAGTGGATGAAGACGGTCGCCCTTGATACCAAAGGCAAGATTCCGCCGCTCCCGGTGGTCGAGCCCTACGAACCGGTCCCCTATGATGCAGGAAAGCTGATCGATCCGTTCCGGCCGGGGAAGATGGCGCCCGAGGAGAAGAAGA
>CAZUOS010000262.1:0-2903 GCA_964621415.1 uncultured Azospirillum sp. | reverse complement strand
TCCAACCTATACCATAATTCCCTAAGAAAGTGTTAAGAGAAATATGACAGTTTTATGACAATGGCGCAAAAGCGGCCGGGCACGGCGGGGTGCCGGGCAAGGGAGGATCAAAAATGTGCAGAAATCCGCGCGCAGGCGGTTGGGGCTACTTCTCTTCCGCCGACATCGCCTTAATCAGCTCCACAATCCGCTTGCGCACCGCAGGGCTTTTGATGCGGTAATAGGCGCGCATCACCTCGAGCGTTTCGCGGTTGTTGATTGGCTCGTGCTCGAAGGCGGGGGCGTTCGGCTCGGCCGCGGCGAGCATGCCGCTTTCGTCGATGCTGTAATCGCCAAACCCTTCAAAGAAATAGGAAACCGGCACGCCGAGGGCCTTAGCAAAGTCATACAGACGGCTGGCACCCATGCGGTTGATGCCGCGCTCGTATTTTTGAATCTGCTGGAAGGTGACGCCGATCTGCTTGCCGACGGCTTCCTGACTTAGGCCAAGAATGGTGCGCTTCAGCCGCAGGCGGCGGCCAACATGAACATCAACAGGATGGGGGCTACTCATAATCAGAAAACGCTAGTTGGTGGGTGGTCTTTGCAACCTTCCCCGATAGGGTTATCAATTTCCTTTTGCAGGTGCAACATAATTAATAAATTATTTATTTTTTAACCATTTGCAACTTTAGGTAGAAAAGCAAACATAGCAAAATCAATGCGCAAACGACGGGAAGGTCTCCGTGATGCGCATAAAAAGTTTGCGCCAATGGTAAAGGAAGATGCACATCCAGCACCGCCTTTTGGTTGAGCGCCAACTGTGCCAGCACTACCCCGCGCCCATCCACCAGGGCGGTTATTCCGTTATTCGCCACCCGCACCAGCGGCACCCCCTGCTCGATCGCCCGCATTCGCGCCATGGCGAAATGCTGGTAGGGGCCGGGCGAATCGCCATACCAGGCGTCGTTCGTTACGTTCAGCAGCCAATCCGGGCGATGCGCATCCTCGGCCGCGAGCCAGGGGAAAATCGCCTCGTAGCAGATCAGTGGGCTGAAGGGTGGAAGCCCCGCCACCGCCACGGTGCGCGGCCCATCCCCGCGCGAATAGTCAATATCGCCGGGGGTGATTTTCTCGAGCGGCAGCAGGTGGCGCAGGGGCACAAACTCGCCAAATGGTACCAGCTGGTGTTTGTCATACGTAGCGACAGCCTCGCCCTCGGCCGTGATGGCAACCAGGCTGTTCCACAAACGCAAGCTTCCGCGCGCCCCCTCGGCACGCACAGCTCCGCTTAGCAATAGTGGGATGCCTTTGGGTAGTGGCAGATGCGTGGTCTCGCGCAAGGTGAAAGGGTAAGCCGTTTCCGACCAGATGGTGGCCTTCGCATCGCGCAGGCCGAAGATTTGTGTCGAGAGTCGGCCCAACTCGTTCACGGCTTCCTGTTGCCCTGCGGCCGTGCCTTTCAGCGTTTGCGGGATGGAGGGCTGCACCAGCCGCAAGGTAGTATCGGTGTTGAGGGCGGGCGGGTCTAGCCGTGCGTTGCCCCAGATGAACACCGCCAGCGTCGCAGCAAGCGTGAGGGCGGTGAGATACCGCGCATGGCGACGCTCCGCCCGGTTCAGCCATGCCACGGGCAACAGCCCCACCAGCACCAGCAGGAAACTAAGGCCGAACGTGCCGACCAGCGCGGCAAGCTGCGCCACCGGCAGCACCGCCAGTGCGACATACCCCAGCAGATTCCAGGGAAACCCGAAGATGCCGTAGGAGCGCGCATATTCCACCAGCACCCAGAGCGCGGCGAACAGCAGCGGCTGCATGCGCGCGCGCCAGCGGAACGCCGCCCAGCCCAGCGGGACAAACCATAGCGCCAGCACCGCGCTGAGGCCCAACACCGAGAGCGGCACCATCCAGCCGAACTTTTCGGCATCCACCAACAAGGCATTGCTGATCCACCAGGTGCCCGCCATGAAATAGCCATAGCCGAACAGAAACGCCACGCTGCATGCCGCACGGGCCGATTCCGCCCGCCGCACGAGCTGATAGAAGATCGGCAGCGCCAGAAACAGCACCGGCCAAAGCATGAAGGGCGCAAAGCCCAGCGCCATCAGTGCACCGCTTGCAAAGCTGAGCGCGCCACGTTGCCAGAATGTTTCGGGAAGCCGCATACCGGCCGCTTGTGACCGATTCTTCCCCCCGCATCAAGCGCGAAGACGTTATCCCGCGCGGTGATGCAGCGGCGCGTGAAGCCAGACGGGGCGGATTTCCGGGGCATAGAGGATTTCTGCGTCCTCGGTGTTGATTGCATAGTAAAGCACGCTGCCGGAAAGCATCGATACCCGCCGATAGCGCTGGACGCGCAGACGACTGATTTCCTCCTGCAGCAACGCCATCAGCACCGATTCATTCATGGCGGTGTCGCCATCTTCCTCGAGCACCAAATCGCAGGCCTGCATTTCCGGCACGCTGGCGTAGTAATTCTCGATTTTATAGTTTTTGCGCAGCACCCGCACCCCCGCCAGGCTCGCCACGCGCTGCTCGGGCCGATCGTGGAGATAGTCGTTAATGTCGCGGATGGGGTGATAATTGCGCCGCTTTTTGAGCCACACCTGATAATCCTGCGTCGTCACCTTGGTCATCTCGACGCCGAACAGCCCCTCGCCACTGCAAATGGTGAAATCCGGCCCCTCGCCCTGGCGGTGCTTGGCGATATCCACCGGCAGCTCCATCAGGCGATGCGATTTCAGCAGCATGAAATATTGAATGAGGCAGCCCACCTCGATTTTGTCCTGCTCGCTCAAGCGCGCATGCAGCAAATCGCTGAAGCAATCATCGAGCGCCGCTTCGTCATAGACCGTGCGGCGAAACATCGGTGGGCGTCTGGTTCGCATAAACTCCCCTCGTGGCTGCTTGCCGGGGGCGTTCTT
>CAZUOS010000261.1:0-2905 GCA_964621415.1 uncultured Azospirillum sp. | reverse complement strand
CACCATCGCGCCTTATACCATCGAGGAAGCCTATGAGGTGGCCGAGGCAATCGCCCATGGCAACCGCGCCGAACTGAAGGATGAGCTGGGCGATTTACTGCTGCAAGTGGTGTTCCACAGCCAGATGGCAGCAGAGGAGGGGAGCTTCACCTTCGCCGACGTGGTCGAGGCCATCTGCGCAAAAATGATCCGCCGTCACCCGCATGTGTTTGGCGAGGCGACCATCGCCACCGCCGAGGCGCAGACCGCCAATTGGGAAGCCATCAAACAGGCCGAGCGGGCGGGCAAACAGCAGGTCCGCGCGCTGGATGGGGTGCCGACGGCGCTTCCGGCCCTGATGCGGGCGCAGAAGCTGCAAGCGCGCGCCGCCCGTGTGGGGTTCGACTGGCCGGAAGTGAGCTGCGTGCTCGCCAAAATCCGCGAGGAACTGGCCGAGATCGAAGAAGCCATCGCGAGTGGCGACACCGCGCATCAGCATGAGGAACTGGGCGATTTGCTGTTCGCCGCGAGCAATCTTGCGCGTTTTATCGGCAGCGATGCCGAAACCGCCCTGCGCGATGCCAACGCCAAGTTTACCCGCCGGTTCGAGCAGGTGGAGACCGCCGTGCTCGCCAGCGGCAAAACCCTCCCCGAAGCCACCCTCGAGGAGATGGAAGCCCACTGGCAGGCCGCCAAGGCAAAGGAATAATTGTGGCATTTCTGCCGGGCGGGGTTGAAAAGAGAAACGCTGCAGCGGCGAAAAAACGAGGATTTTGCCTTTCCTTTGGAATCGCGCTAGCGTGCCAACAGACGAAAGACCGAAGGAGGGTGCCATGCGCCAAACGCTTGCCACATTCACGCTGTTTGCGGCTACTCTGCTGCTCGCCGCCTGCGGGCGCGACGAAATGGCCGCGCTCGAAGACCATCGCGACGGCTACTATGGCCACGAAACCCTCGCCGGGGCAATGCCGGTGCATGGCACCTACAAGGCGGCCACACAGGCACCGGCAGCAGCAGCCATTGCTGTCAGCAGCCAGGATCTGGCGAAGCCTGGCAACGCCACATCGGCCGATAAATCCAGCACATTAGCGAAAGCCAAGCCCGGCAGCTGGGCCTGGCCGCTTGAGGGGAAAATCACCGCGCGTTACGGCACCGGCGACAAGGAAGGCGTTATCATCGCGGCGGCCGAGGGCACGCCGATCCACGCCGCGCAACGTGGCGAGGTGATTTTTGTTGGTCAGGATGCGCATTACGGCAATATGGTGATTCTGCGCCATGCAGGCGGGCTGATGACGGCCTACTCGCACGCCAGCAGCGTGCTGGTGCAAAAGAGCGATTCGGTAACGCAAGGGCAGGTGATCGCGAATGTAGGCCACACGGGCGAGGCGAAGGCCGACCAGCTCCATTTCGCCATGCGCGACGGTGCCCATTCCATCGACCCCTTAAGCAAACTGCCCAGCCGCGTGGCGGAAAACGTGCAGTAACCCATGCACTCACTCCTTTGGCTGCGGCGCGACTTGCGCCTTCATGACCACGCCGCCTTGGCGACGGCCCTTGCCTCGCCCGCGCCTGTGCAGCCGGTGTTCGGGTTCGATCGGGCGATCCTCGCGCGCTTCCCGAACCCGGAAGATCGCCGTCTACGCTTCATCGCCGAAACCCTGTGCCAGATGGAATCGCAGCTCGCCGCGCGCGGGGGCGGCCTGCTGCTGCTGGATGGCATCGCGACCGAGGTGATGCCACGGCTTGCCACCGCGCTACACGCCAGCAGCCTGTTCAGCGCCGAGGATTTTGAGCCAGCCACCCGCGCCCGCGACGCGGCAGTGAAGGCCGCGCTGCCGCCCGCCACGCGCTTCGTGCAGGTGCTCGACCATTTGCTCCGCCACCCCCGCACCACCACCAAGGCGGATGGTACGCCCTACAAAGTATTCACACCCTATTACAAGCAGTGGCGCGCTACGCTTGGGGAGATGGATGCCGCGCCCTATACGGTCGAGGATCATGGCCGCTATGCGGATGCGGAAGCGGCGAGGGCGCTCGCCACGCAAGCAGGGCTCGCGGTGCTCGACGCGCGGCAAGGCCCGGCGGCGCTGCTTGCCCGCATCGGCTATCGCTATGGACACGACGACCTCTGGCGGCCCGAAGCGGCAGGCGAAATGCTCGAACGCTTTATCGCCACGCGCCTTGCGGGTTATGCCGAGGGGCGCAACTCCATGGCGGCGGCGGGCACCAGCCAGATTTCGCCATTCTTGCGCTTCGGGCAACTCAGTATCCGGGAATGCGTGGCGGCGGCGCTCGCGGCCGGTGGCGGCGAAACCTGGATCAGCGAGTTAGGCTGGCGCGAGTTTTATGCCAGCATTCTCTACCATTTCCCCGAGGTGGAGACAGCAGAGTTCCTGCCCCAATATCGTGGCGATGCGCTGGGCTGGAGCCACGATGCGCGCCGTGCCGAGGCGCTGTTCACGGGGCAAACAGGCTACCCGATTGTGGATGCAGGCGTGCGCGAGCTGCTCGCGACCGGCTTCATGCATAACCGCGCGCGGATGATAGTGGCGAGCTTCGCCACCAAGGATTTATGGCTCGACTGGCGGCTGGGCGAAGCGTTTTTCGCCCAACATCTGATGGATTATGAGCTGGCAAGCAACAATGGCGGCTGGCAGTGGGCCGCGAGTACGGGCACTGATGCGGCGCCCTATTTCCGCGTGTTTAACCCGGTGCTGCAAAGCCGCAAGTTCGACCCCCGGGGCGACTATATCCGCCGCTATGTGCCTGAACTACGCGGGCTGGACGCCGCCAGCATCCACGCCCCGTGGGAAAGCCCCCTCACTAAACCGACGAACTACCCACTCCCCATCGTCGACCATGCGGAGGCGAAGGCGCATGCCGTGGCACGGTTTAGGGGCGTGAGGGGGAATTAGCTGGAGCAACG
>CAZUOS010000260.1:0-2951 GCA_964621415.1 uncultured Azospirillum sp. | reverse complement strand
TGGAGGGGTATATTAAAAGTAAGGTCGCCAGCGGGTTTTATGGCAACGCCACGGAAGTCATCCGCGATGCTGTACGCCGGATGCAGGCGGAAGAGGCGCGGCTCTCCGCGTGGCACGCGGCCATTGCCCAAGGAGATGCAGAATTGGACCGTCGGCAAGGCGCAGCCTACAGCACGGCGTTGATGGATTCCCTCGCCACACAGGCCATCCAGGAGGCGGGTAGCGCGCTGCCGCTGGATAGCGACGTGATGCCATGAGCGATCGCCGCCCCGCGCCTTTACGCCTTTCGCCGCGAGCGCAGCGGGATGTGGTGCACATCCTGCGTTATACGGCAGAACATTGGGGTATGCAGCAACTGGCCCGGTATCGCGAGAAATTGGAAACCGCGTTTGCCGCCATCCAAACGAATCCAGACGCAGGGTATCGTCGGGAAGATCTGCCGTTCACGCATCGCCTGTATCTCGTTGGCTCGCACGTGATCGTTTATCGTGAAGAAGCCTCTGGCGAGCTTAGCGTTGTGCGCATTCTGCACCAACGGATGATGCTTTCATCCCACCTGTAGCGCTGCCGCTAGCACCGTATCCACCGCAAGGGCGCTGAGGTCAGCACTCGCGAGGGGGCGCACGGCAGGGCCGATCGGTGCCGAGCGGATAGGGCTCGAGGCCGGGCCAAACAGCACCAGCGATGGGCAGCCACTCGCCGCGAGGATATGCATCGGCCCCGTATCATTGCCGATGGCCAGGGCCGCCTGGCGGGCGAGGGAGGCGAGCATCGGCAGTTTGGTTTTGCCGCCAAGGTGAATGGAAGCAGGCACCCGCGCGGCGATGCGATCGAGCGCTTCGCGCTCGGCCTCGGTGCCAATGAGAACGGGCGTTACACCCCGCGCCAGAAGCTCCTGCGCCAGCGCCGCGAAATGATCGGCAGGCCAGCGCTTCTCGGGCCGATGCGCGGCCCCCCCCGGCACCAGCAGCGCATAAGGCGATGGCAGCGAGGCCGCGAGCGCCTCCCCCTCGGCCGAGCCCATCCAGGAAAGGTCGGGTAGGCCGATCTCGGTGATGCCAGCCAGCGCCAGCTGACGCCGCAAACGCTCAAGCGCCGGAATCTCGAGTGCATCCGGGATGCGAATCCCGTGGCTCGTCCAGCGGCTTTTATTGCTGATCTTCGGCCAGGGACGGCGCAGCAGCCATTGATAGCCCGTGCTGCGATCCGAGGTCTGGAGGTCATAGACCCACGCCCAGCGGCGGCTGTTGAGCATTGCCTTCAGGCGGCGGATGCCGGTGCGGTCGGTCCAGCGCGGGCGACGATCCACCCAGATCTCGTTGAAATACGGGCTTTGCGCCAACAGCTCGGCATAAGGCGCGGTGGTGAGCAGCACGATCTCGGCCTCTGGGTGATGCGCCCGGATGGCCTTAAAACACGCCGTGGCGAGGACGATATCGCCCAGCGCGCTGTGTTTGATGATGAGGATGGAGTGGGGCATTTGTGAATCTACGATGTTACGAATCTACGAATGGAACCGGGTTTCCAGAGCCGTCATCCTGAACTTGATTCAGGATCCATCGAAGGCGCGTCTGCGCCGGAAAGACTACTGCCTCACAGCGCACTCAGCGTCAGCAGTTTTTCCGCTGCTGATCGCAGCTGCGATGGATCCTGAATCAAGTTCAGGATGACGGCTCTGGAAGCTCGGCTCTTTCTCCAATTCTTCAATTCCTCAATTCCCTCCCCCCAAAACCTCACGATACACCGCAATCGTCTTCGCTTTCATCTGCTTGCTACTGAAATGGGTGGTGACATGTTTGCGGGCGAAGTCGCCCATGGCGGTGGCGGTGTCGGCATCGCGGGCGAGGGCGAAGCGGATGGCTTCCGCCATCGAGACCGCGTCGCCCGGCGGCACGAGATAGCCCGTTTCGTTCGGCAGAATCGTCTCGCGCGCGCCACCGTGGTCGGTCGCAATCACCAGCCGACCCATCGCCTGCGCCTCGATCGCCACCCGTCCGAACGATTCCGGCTGAATGGAGGGAACCACCACGATGCTCGAGAGCGTATAAGCCTCGGGCATGAAATGCGTGCTGGTGGCAATGCGCACCTTTTCGTGAAGCCCGCGCGCGTGGATCAACTCTTTCAGCTCCTCGGCGTAATCCTCGTGGCCTTGCTCGCTGCCGGCGATGATGCAGAGAAACGGCAGATCCTTCAGCTGCGCCAGCGCCTCGATCAGCACATGCTGGCCCTTGATGCGGCTGATGCGGCCGGGGCAAAAAATCACCGGGGCGAAATTGTCATAAAGCATCCATTGCTTGGTAAGCTGCTGGATGCGGTCGGGAATCAACCGGCGAGCGTCGAACAGCGCCAGATCCACTCCGCGTGGAATGGTGCGCACCATCGAGGGATCGACAGGATAATTGGCCAGAATATGCGTGCGCACAAACTCCGACACCGCAATCACCCGCACGCCCTTCACCATGACGCTGTTATAGCGCTTTTTCCACCCGGATTCGATGCCGTAAATCCCATGAAACGTGGTGATGAGCGGGATGCCCGCCCATTGCGCGGCAAGGTAGGCCGACCATCCCGGCGCTCGGCTGCGCGCATGGATAATACTCACGCCGCGCGCCTTGATGAGGCGGTAAAGCCGCCAGGCATTGCGATAGATGATGAGTGGATTCTTCCGATCCAGCGGCAGGGTGATATGCTCGCCCCCTGCATGCCGGATATGTGCCACCATCGCCCCTCCGGCAGAAGCGACAAGCGGCACCATGCCCGCCTGCTTGATGGCTTCCGTAATCTCGACCGTGCCACGTTCCACCCCGCCAGATTCGAGGCGGGGGAGCACTTGGAGGATGGTGGGAGGAGGTTGCATGCGAAGTGGCGAAATGATGAATTGGGAAAGGAACCAGGTTTCCAGAGCTGTCATCCTGAACTTGATTCAGGATCCATCGAAGCTGCGATCAGCA
>CAZUOS010000259.1:0-2957 GCA_964621415.1 uncultured Azospirillum sp. | reverse complement strand
CGCTCACCGCACAAAAACTGGCCGAAATTAAGTCTGTCTCGTTCGAGCAGCTCGCGCGCGCCACGACGGATAATTTCTATCGGCTGTTCTCCAAAGCGGGTTAAAAAGTGGGTTAAAAAGTGGGTTAAAAATGCGCTTTGGCATCCATCCGTTGATGCAAAATGCGCAAGATTTCCACGCATCCCGACTGGCGCCGAAAATAGATCACATGGCTGGCGCAAAGATAGCTCAGAACGCCTGCGTGAATATCGCTTCGCGGACGCCCCAGAATCGGCTCGTGCGCGAGGGTGAAAAAGGCCTTCAGCAATAAATCAAGGTAGTGATTTCGTTGTGAAACGCCCCATCGCTTTTGCGTGAACCGCCCGATATGCTGAAGATCGCTTTTGGCCAGTGGAGAGAGGGTAAAATCAGCCACGATGTTCAGCGTCCAACGTGCGCTTCAGGGCCTCAAGGTCGAGCGGCGTGCATTCCCCGCGTTCCGCCTGATCCCAGCCGAGCATAACCTCGCGGTGCAGCAGGGCTTCCAGGCTTTCGTTCGACCAGGTCTCGTGGTTGATTTTCTGGCGAAGCGCCTCGGCGATCACCTCGCTCGCATCGCGGTATAGCCCACTTGCCATCTGGTGGGCGACATACTGATCGAGATGCGGCGGCAGCGAAATATCCATGACGTGATTTTGCGGCGAAAGCGGGGAGAAAGTCAAGTTATCCCCGCTGCAAAAAAAATGAACAATCGCTTTACACAAGGGCTTCTGCTGCTTATAGTGGCAAAAAAAGCGGCAAAAGCCGCACCTGAACTCCGGCAAGCGTAACGCGCAAACATAGGCCAGTAGCGGCTTACGGAGGATTTATGACCATCAATCTGCACCTGCCATCGCATGTCGAGACCTTGCGGCCGAAGATTACGGTCGTCGGCGTGGGTGGTGCGGGCGGTAATGCCGTCAACAACATGATTACCTCGAGCCTCGAGGGGGTTGATTTCGTCATCGCGAATACGGATGCGCAGGCGCTGGAGTCGGCGCAGACGGATCGGGTGATCCAGCTCGGCGTCACGGTGACGCGGGGGCTTGGCGCGGGCGCGAAGCCTGGCGTGGGCTTGGCTGCCGCCGAAGAAGCGGCGGAGGAAATCGCCGAAGCGATTCATGGCAGCAACATGGTGTTCATCACTGCCGGGATGGGCGGTGGCACCGGCACGGGTGCCGCGCCAGTTGTCGCGCGTCTGGCGAAGGAGCAGGGGATTCTCACCGTGGGTGTGGTCACCAAGCCGTTCTCGTTCGAGGGGCCGCACCGCATGCGTCTTGCCGAGGCGGGCATTCGCGAGTTGCAACAATATGTCGATACGCTGATTGTGGTGCCGAATCAGAATCTGTTCCGCATCGCGAACGAAAAAACCGGCTGGGCGGAAGCCTTCCGCCTGGCGGATGAAGTGCTGCATTCCGGCGTGCGCGGGGTGACGGATCTCATTGTCAAGCCCGGCCTCGTGAATCTCGACTTCGCCGATATCCGCGCCGTGATGAGCGAGATGGGCAAGGCGATGATGGGCACCGGCGAAGCGACGGGCGACAGCCGCGCCATTCAGGCAGCCGAAGCTGCGATCAGCAACCCGCTGCTTGATGATGTCTCGCTGAAAGGCGCACGGGCGGTGCTTGTGAATATCACCGGCGGGCCGGATCTCTCGCTGTTCGAGGTGGACGAAGCGATGAACCGCATCCGCGACGAGGTGGACGCCGAGGCGAATATCATCTTCGGTTCCACCTTCAGCGACAGCATGGAAGGCAAAATGCGCATCAGCGTCGTCGCGACGGGGATTGATGCCGACCAGCTGCAATTGCTGCCGCCGCAAACCCAACCGCAGATGCAAATGGCCGCTGCGCCGCAACTGCGCAAGCCATTCACAGCCCCGACGGCACCAGCCCCCGCGCCGCGCGAGCGTTCGGCAGCCGAGATTGTGCGTCAGGCGGTTTCGACCCCTGTCGCACCACGCCCTCAGGCGGCGGCACCGGTGGTGGCACCGCAGCCCGCGCCTTCGTCGCCGATTATTCGTATTGTCGATGAGTCGGTGATGGCGATGGAGAAACCGGTGGCTGCGGCTACTGTGATGGCGGCTCCGGCCCCGGTCATGGCGTCGGTGGTGGAAGCGCCGCGCCCGGCCGCAACCGTGGTGAGCGCGAGCGAAGGCTCTGGCCCGCTGTTCATGAGCCCGCGTGCGGAAGCACCGCAGCAGCGCACCTTGTTCTCTGCCGCCGCTCCCGAGTTTGAGGAGCCGATGGAAGAGGAAGAAGAGGGCGCAGGCCATGTAAGCTTGTTTAATCGCCTGGCGAATGTGGGGCGCAGCTTTACCCGCGCCAGCACCCAGCCGCGCATGACCGCAGTGGTGGAAGCCAGTCCCGAGCGTAAGCCCGAGGTGCGCGAGACCACGGCTGTCGCCGGTAGCGAGGAAGAGGAGTTCTACGATATTCCGGCGTTTCTTCGGCGTCAGGCGAACTGATTTCGAATAGCGGTAGGACACCTCTATAACCTCGATTTTTTGGAGCAGATGCTAGGAACGATGGGAGAAAAAAACCGCAGAATAGCAGCGCTATTTGAGGATTTTTTCTTTCATCGTGACAACGCAGATGCCCAAAAAAGCGGTTAATAGAGGTGCCCTCAACCGCCTCTCACATAGGCCCCGTTTCGGTAGCTTGCAAGACTCGGCTTGGCTTTGTTCTAGCAAATCTATGACATATAGGAAATCTATTGTTATTATGATAATGATAGTTTATGTTTATGATTGAAGCTAGAATATCAAGAATGGGCAACGATTCCAGAGCGCCAGCTCCCCCCTTGAGGGGGAGCCAAATCCCTTCTGGGATTTGGTGGGGGGTGCATCGTCACACACTCCCTCCGCCGAGCGTGTTCGCAGGCGCCCCCCACCAAAATCGTGAAGGACGATTTTGGCTCCCCCGCGTGAGGGGAGCTAT
>CAZUOS010000258.1:0-2960 GCA_964621415.1 uncultured Azospirillum sp. | reverse complement strand
ACCGAACTCGATGACCGGGCAATAATCCTTGATGAACCGCGCGTCTGACGTGCCGCCGGTGGTGGAGAGCGTGGGGCTGCGCCCTGTCACCTCCTGCACCGCTTTCACCACCAACGCGGCGAGGTTAGCATCCTCGGTGAGGAAGGCCTCCCCCGTCAGCCGATGGGTGAGGGTATAGGCCCCGTGCGGGTCGAGCCGCGCGCGCACCCAGGCGATGATCTGCTCGCTGGTGTGCAGATTGTTGAAGCGCACGTTGAACTTCGCCACCGCTTTCGCCGGAATCATGTTGCTCGTCGGGTTGCCGACATCAATCGTCGTCACCTCGAGGTTGCTCGGTGGGAAATGCGCCGTGCCAGCATCGAGCGGCTCGGCCTTGAGCCTCGCGCACATAGCGGCGATACGCGTCACCGGATTATCGGCCAGTTCGGGATAGGCGACATGGCCTTGCTTCCCCTCCACCACCAGCTCGAAGCCGATACTGCCACGCCGCCCGATCTTCGCCATTTCGCCGAGCTGTGTGGGGTTGGTTGGCTCGCCGACGATGCAGGCATCGATCCGCTCGCCCCGCTCGGCCAGATAGGCGAGCATTTTCTTCGTGCCGTTGATGGCGATGCCTTCTTCGTCCTGGGTGAGGAGAAGGGAGATTGAGAGGCCAGAGGCCAGAGGCCAGAGGCCAGAGTCGGCCTGTCCCTGGCCTCTGGCCTCTGGCCTCTGACCTCTAATAAACGCGCGTGCTGCCACCATAAACGCCGCGACCGCGCCTTTCATATCCTCGGCCCCGCGGCCATACAGCTCGCCGTCGATCACCTCCGGCGCGAAGGGCGGCACGCGCCAGGCGGCCGCATCGCCCACCGGCACCACATCCGTATGGCCTGCAAAGCAGAAATTGCGCCCTTGCGTGCCATAACGCAGGTAGAGATTCTCGACCGGCTCGGTCCCCGGCTCGTCGAACGTCACCCGCGTCGCCTTGAAGCCAAGCGGCACCAGGAAGGCTTCCACCACATCGAACACCCCGGCCGTCGTGGGGGTCACGCTCGGGCAGGCTATCAAGGCTTTGGCTAGGTCAAGGAGGGGCATGTGGCTCATTTAAAGTCTGGATTCCAGAGCCTCTAGCTCCCCCCTTGAGGGGGAGCCAAATCGCTACTTCAGCGATTTGGTGGGGGGTAACAATGCTAGCCCCCCACCAAAATTGTGAAGGACAATTTTGGCTCCCCCGCGAAGGGGGGAGCTAGAGGCTCTGGAATCGTTGCTTCTATCAAACGCTTGCGAATGCCGCAACTACGCTTTCGCCTGCTCGATTCCGGCCAGAATCAGCTCCACCGCTTTGGCGCGGTTGCCCCAGCCATGCACTTTTACCCACTTGCCTTTCTCGAGGTCTTTGTAATGCTCGAAGAAATGCTGGATCTGCTCGATCAGGATCTTCGGCAGGTCGGTATATTCCTCGACATCGTCCCAGAACGGGTGGAGGCGGTGCGCCGGCACGGCAAGGATCTTCTCGTCCATGCCTTTATCGTCTTCCATCATCAGCACGCCGACGGGGCGCACCGGTACCACGCAGCCCGGCATCAGCGGACGACGGCCCACCACCAGCACATCGACCGGATCGCCATCCAGCGACAGGGTGTGCGGAATAAAGCCATAATTGCACGGATAGGTCATCGCCGTATGCAGGAAGCGATCGACAAATACCGCGCCGGAATCCTTGTCGATTTCGTATTTGATCGGCTCGCTGCCCATCGGCACCTCCACGATCACGTTAATGTCGTCGGGGATGGATTTGCCAATGGCGATTTTGCTGATGTCCATGATGCGTCTTTCGTTAACTGATAAATCTCATAAGGTTATGGCGCAAAAGCGGCAGGAAAAACCCGCGCCGCCTTCCGCGCCGATGACCAGCGGTATGCAAAAAATCCCCCCGCGATGCAAGGGGATTTCAATAATTCTTGCGAGTGTGTTCGTCGTGTCGTAATGGGGGGTTCGTTGTGGTGGCTAGTTTATGAGCACAGATAAGATTTATGGCGGTGTGGCAGCGATTGCTGTGTGTTTTGGCTTGATTTTATTTGTGGTATGGCAAGAAAAATCAAAGAAAAAATTGATTGATGGTGCATACCTAGACATTAATCCTCAACGGTTTCCAGTCTTTGAGGGTATCGAATATACCAAATTTTATGTTGGTTATTTTACTGTTCGATTCAGAGATTTATTCCGCCGCGGCGAAGAAATGATGGGCAAGTGGAGCATTTATAACGATGCTAAAACACTCATTGCCACCGTCGGCTATTCCAATCGTATTGTTTCCACCGCTCGCGCCGGAGGACGCTGGATTGCGAGTGATTTTGAGCAGAGCTTTGCAGTTCCCATCAAGAAGATCTCATTTCATGAATTTCCAGGCAACACGCCAGTTATGGCGGTTGAACCGCTTAAAAATATACAAATTGTAACTATCGATCATACCTTTATGATAGCTGGAAACGAGTATCGTCTAAAATCTCGTCCTGCCATGAATCAGTACATTTGTGATTATTATTGTCAGGGCGAGCATATGGGGGCGATTGCCCAAGTGTCGTTAAAAAATATTACGATTGCGGTTGCTCAGCAAGAGATTGACCCGCTAGCACTGGCGTTTGTTTTTGACCTTTTCTCACGCTACACGTCTCGCTAATTACTGGAGTTGATGATTATGAGCCAAGCAAAACAAATCAAAAAAGTTGTCCTTGCCTATTCGGGCGGGCTGGATACCAGCATTATTCTCAAATGGTTGCAGGATACGTATGGCTGCGAGGTGGTCACCTTCACGGCCGATCTGGGGCAGGGCGAGGAGCTGGAACCGGCGCGCAAAAAGGCCGAGATGTTCGGCGTGAAACAGATCTTTATCGACGATCTGCGCGAAGAGTTCGTGCGCGATTTCGTGTTCCCCATGTTCCGCGCCAACGCGCTGTACGAAGGCGAATACCTGCTGG
>CAZUOS010000257.1:0-2979 GCA_964621415.1 uncultured Azospirillum sp. | reverse complement strand
GCTGCAACCGCGCCACAGTGGTCCGGCGCGCCAGGTCAGCTAGGATCGAGCCACACCTTCTTGCCGGATCGGAACGCCCATGCGCCCTTACCTGTTCGCTCTCAGCCTCGCTGCGGCCCTCGCCGCCGGCGCCGCCCAGGCCCAGCCGACGACCGTCGTCGTCCGAGCGCGCGCCCTTGACGCCAAGTTCATCGGAACCCACGTGGGCGGCGCCCAGGTGACCCTGACCGACGCCCGCACCGGCAAGACCCTGGCGAGCGGCAAGATCGAAGGCGCCACCGGCGACACGCCCAAGCTGATGGTCCAGCCCGCGGCGCGCAACGCGCCCCTGGCGGACGCCGACACCGCCAGGTTCACCGCCCAGCTCGACATCACCGAGCCCACCCTGGTGCGTGCAGTCGTCCGCGCCCCGGCGGGCATGGAGGCGAGCTCGACCCTCTGGGTCCTGCCCGGCCGCAACATCGAGGGCGACGGCTGGGTGCTGAGCTTCCCCGGCCTGATCGTCGAGCCGTCAGCGGTCGTCGGCGCGGACCGCAAGGCGATGGTCCACGCCAAGGTGGCCCTGATGTGCGGCTGCCCCATCGAGCCCAAAGGTCTTTGGGACGCCGCCAACTACACGGTCAGCGCCGAATTGACCCGCAAGGGCGCCGAGCCGGTGCGCTTCCCCCTGGCCTATGCCGGGACCAAGAGCGAGTTCGCGGCCCCGACGCCCACACCGCTCGCGCCGGGCGCCTACAGGCTGCGGATCATCGCGACGGACGCGACGACCCCGAACGCCGGGGTCGCCGACACCGATCTGGTGGTGAAGTAGGGCTCAGCGACGGCCCTGGCCGTCGTCGACCTTGATGACCGTGGCGGTCACCGCCACCGAGGCGGGCGAGACCAGGAACAACAGGGTCGAATCCAGCATGGCCGGATCGCAGATCCGCTGGCGCGGCATGCCCTTGGAGATGTCGCCCACCCGCTCCAGCATCCCGTCCATCATCTCGGACTGGAAAGCGCCGGGCGCGATGCCGGTGACGTTGATGTTGTTCCGAGCCCATTCCACCGCTAGCGCCTCCGTGGCGCGGACCACCGCGGCCTTGGTCACCGAGTAGAGCGCAGCCCCGCCGCCGGCATAGTCATAGGCCGCCACCGAGGCGATGTTGACGATCCGGCCCGGGGACTTCTCCTCAATCAGCCGGCGAGCGACCTCGCAGGACAGGATGAAGGGCGCGCGGACATTGATGTCCAGCACCTGGTCGATCAGCTCGACCGACATCTTCACCGCCCGCTGGGCGTCGGGAATGCCGGCGTTGTTGACCAGGATGGTGACGAGGCCCAGCTCGGCCTCGACCTTGGGCACCACCGTCTTCAGCTGCTCGGTGTTGGTGACGTCCAGGGCCACGGGGAAGGCGACGCCGCCCTCGGCGCGGATCTCGGCGGCCAGGGCCTCCAGGCGCTCCACCCGGCGGGCGGCGATGGCGACCTTGGCGCCGCACTTGGCCAGCACCTTGGCGAAGCGCAGGCCCAGGCCTGACGAGGCGCCGGTGACCAGGGCCACCTGGCCCGTCAGGTCGGTGGAAACATTGGGCAGGGGGAAGGTCATGGGGCGTCTCCTCGAAGCTTTTCGCCACTTCGGCCAATTGGGGGCGCGAGATCAATCGTGACGCCACGGCGCCCCACGCCGGACTTGCGTGACGTGGGGACGGACCTCTAGGAGCCGTTGCGTCGCCGCGACGGCGACCTGGGTCGGGGTTGGAATTTTGGGCGACGGGTTCGGGACGGTCTCAACGACCGCCTTCTTCATTGAGGACGGCGACCGCTTCGTGCCGACCGAGGCGGCGGGCGGCTACTGGCGGCCGAACACCCTGGGCGGCCGCTTCGTGGGCGGTCTCCTGGGCCTTGGCCTGGAGCGGGCCTATGGCGCCTCTGATCTCGTGCCCGCCCGGCTCTGCGTCGACCTGATCAAGATGGCTCCCAAGGCGCCGTTGCAGGTCGCCACCCAGATCATCCGCCAGGGCCGCCGCCTGCTGCTGGCCGAGGCCCAGCTGATCGCCGACGGCGACGTGGTGGCCCGCGCCAACTGCCTGTACCTGCGCGAGACCGAAAACCCGGACAGCCCCACCCCACAGTCGCCGAGCTGGCGGGTCCCCTCGCCCCACGACCTCCTGCCGCAACCGGACCGCGGCCACTGGGAGATCCGCCCGATCCCCGCCGACCGCCGCGAAGCTCACGACACGCCGCGTCGGCGCCTGGCCGGCGAGGGCGACGCGCCCTCCTCCGCCGCCAACCCGCCAGTGCTGGGGCCGCTGTCGCCCTTCGAGGCCCGCCAGGCCTGGGTGCGCGAGACCCGGCCGCTGGTCGAGGGCCAGGCGCACACGCCCTTCACCCGCGTGGCGCTCGCCGCCGATTTCGCCAGCCCCATGGCCCATTCCAGCCTGGGCAGCATCGACTATGTGAACACCGACTTCACGGTCTACATGCACCGTCTGCCGGCCACCGAGTGGCTGGGCTTCGACATGGTTCGCCACCACGCCCTGGCCGGTGTCGCCGTGGGCGAGTGCTGGCTGCATGACGAGATGGGGCCGGTGGGAACAATCAATGTGGCCGCCGTGGCGCAACGCCAGGCCTGACGACAACATGAGAGGGGAGGACGGCATGAAGTACGACGAGGTGATCAAGGGCCGGCGCAGCATTCGCGGCTACAAGCCCGATCCCGTGCCGCGCAAGCTGATCGAGGAAATCATCGAGCTCGCCATGCGCGCCCCCTCCTCGATGAACACCCAACCCTGGAACTTCTATGTGGTCACCGGCGAGCCGCTGGACCGCATCCGGGCCGGCAACACCGAGCGCAACCTGGCCGGCATCCCCCACTCCCGCGAGTTCCGCACCGGCGGCGCCTTCGAAGGCAAGCACCGCGACCGCCAGGTGGGCGTCGCCAAGCAGCTGTTCGGCGCCATGGGCATCGAGCGCGACGACAAGGCCGGCCGTCAGGAC
>CAZUOS010000256.1:0-2991 GCA_964621415.1 uncultured Azospirillum sp. | reverse complement strand
GCCGTGTGGCGGCGCCGCTGCTGCCGTTCACGGCAGAGGCGATTTATCGGGGGCTCGTTAGCAGTTACCAGTCACCAGTCGCCAGTGTGCATTTGACGGACTTCCCGGATGTGAGCGGGATTGATGCTGCGAGCGAGCTGGTCGCGGATATGGACTGGGTGCGCGATGTGTGCAATGCGGGCTCGGCGGTGCGCAATAAGGCGAATATGCGTAATCGCCAGCCGCTGGCTTCGCTCACGCTTGCGGGTGGCAAGCTCGCAGCGGAGTGGGCCGCCACCATCATCGGCGAAGAACTGAACGTGAAAACGTTTCAGAGCGCCGAGAAGCTAGACGTTTTTGCTAGTGTTAGACTGCAAGTCAATTCGCAGGTGCTGGGCAAGCGCCTGCCAGCGAAAATGAAAGAGATTCTGCCCGCCTCGAAAAAAGGCGAATGGGTGCGCGAGGGCGCAGATGTGGTAATCGCCGGAGAAAAATTGCTGCCGAGCGAATACACCATTCTGCTGGAGCCGAAGCCTGCGTATAAGGATTCCGCTGCGCCGCTCTCTAGCAATGATGCGCTGGTCGTCCTCGATCTCCCCATCACCCCTGAACTTGAAGCCGAAGGCCGCGCGCGGGACTTGGTGCGGATGATTCAGCAGGCGCGGAAGGATGCGGGCCTCAACGTGGCGGATCGGATTAGCCTCGCGGTGGATGTGCCGGCCGATTTCAAAAACGCACTGGCCGTGCATGGCGATTACATCAAGGAGCAAACCTTGGCTGTAAAACTCGAAGAGGGTGCCGCCCGCGCCGCACAGCAAATGCGACAGGAGCTGGACGGCGAGCAGTTTGTCATTGGCTTGAGTAAGGTGGCGTGATGCAGGCTCGAATCACGAAGGCGCGAATACGGGAAAACGCGAAACGGCAGCGCTATTTCGCGCATTCGCGCATTCGCGCCTTCGTCTATGCTACGCGGAGCGCATCATGACCGCTGAACACCCACATGTAGGCGTGATTGGCGCGGGGGCGTGGGGCACGGCGCTGGCTGTGCTTGCGAACCGCGTCGGCAGCCGCGCCACGCTCTGGACGCGCAATGCGCAGGTGATCGAGTCCATCCGCGAGCGGCGGGAGAACGTGCAATACCTGCCCGACCAGTTCCTCGACCCCGCCATTCAGGTGACCGACAGCACCGATTTCATCGCCGAGTGCGACCTGCTGGTGATGACCATTCCGGCGCAGAGTTTACGCACCGTGGCGATTGCGCTTTCGGATTCGATTCCGGCGAGCATTCCGCTGGTGCTCGCCACCAAAGGTATCGAGCGCGGCAGCCTGATGCTGATGAGCGAAGTGGTGCAAAATATTTTGCCGTATAACCCGCTTGCCGTGCTCTCGGGCCCCAATTTCGCGCGCGAGGCGGCGGCCGGCCTGCCCACCGCCACCAGTTTGGCGACGCTGCAGCTCGCGGTTGCGGATAAGATTGTGTTTGCCCTCGGCGGCAAGTTCTTCCGCCTCTATGCGAATCAGGATCTCATCGGCACGCAAATCGGCGGCGCGGTGAAGAATGTGCTCGCCATCGCCGCCGGGATTGTGGAGGGCAAGGGCCTGGGCGAGAATGCGCGCGCTGCCCTCATTACCCGTGGGGTGGCGGAGATTTGCCGCCTCGCCAAGGCCAAGGGCGGCGAAGAAGAAACGCTGATGGGGCTTTCCGGCATCGGCGATATCATGCTGAGTTGCACCAGCACCAAATCGCGCAATTATGCGCTCGGGGTCTCGATTGGGCGCGGCGCAATGCGCGCGGGCGGGCGGCTCACCGAAGGGGTGGCCACGGCCGAATCGGTAACGCAACTGGCGCGCAAGCTGGGCGTGACCATGCCGATCGCCTTCACGGTGTATGAGATTCTCTCGGGCGTGATTCCCGTCACCACCGCGATTGAGCGGCTGCTTGAGCGGCCCATGGTGCGCGAGGGATAGGGAGAAGGGCGGGGCATGAAAAAAGCGGTATTATTGCTCTCGGGCGGGCTGGATTCCGCCACCACGCTGGCGCTGGCGCGCGAGCAGGGGTTCGAGGTGTATGCGCTCAGCTTCCGCTATGGCCAGCGCCACGCGGTAGAACTGGCAGCGGCAGCGCGTGTGGCCGATACGCTCGGCGCGCGCGAACATAAAATCGCCGAGATTGACTTGCGCCTGTTTGGCGGCTCGGCCCTCACCGATAATATCGCCGTGCCGAAGGATCGTAGCGAGGGGGAAATCGCAGGCGGCATTCCCATCACCTACGTGCCCGCGCGCAACACGATTTTCCTCAGCTTCGCGCTTGCCTGGGCCGAGGTGCTCGAGGCCTATGATATTTTTATCGGGGTGAATGCGCTGGATTATTCCGGCTATCCGGATTGTCGGCCCGAGTTTATCGCCGCGTTCGAGCGGATGGCGAACCTCGCGACGGCGTATGGGGCAGAAGTGGCCGGTAGCCAGTCGCCAGTCGCCAGTGAAGGCGCGCCGCGCATTCGCATCCACACGCCCATCATCGGTATGACCAAGGCCGAAATCATCCGCGAAGGTTTACGGCTTGGGGTTGATTATTCCATGACCATCTCGTGCTACGACCCTGCGCCAAACGGTACCCCCTGCGGCCATTGCGATAGCTGCCAGCTCCGCGCCAAGGGGTTTAGGGAATGCGGGGTGATGGAGGGTTAGGGGGGGCCAAAGCCACTGCTCTGTTTTGTGCCGGGTCTACGTAATTCTGTGAGAACAGTCACTGGCAAAAGACTATTAGTGTACAGCATAGCGGCCAGCATACCCTGCGAGGGAGGGGGGAAATCGCCCCGATTTATTAGTCTAAACTCGACCATAATACAGCTCATGCCGTTTTCAGTCGAGCTATCCTTAAAATCTAGCTGCGCGCCATAGCCGAAATTATTGCGCCATCCTTCTACTGCTTTACGTAACGCATCAGTAAAGCTTGTAGAGACCATTGCATAACGCGGTGCGGATCTGGGCGGTGAGTTGAGGGCATGGTTA
>CAZUOS010000255.1:0-3013 GCA_964621415.1 uncultured Azospirillum sp. | reverse complement strand
GTAACGGCCGTGTTGGACGGCTATTGATTCCATTGATGATGGCGGCGGAAGGTCAAGTGCCACTCTATCTATCGCCCTACATTGCCGAGCGCAAAGAAGCGTATTACGCCGCACTGAAATCGGCACAGCAGCAGCTCGAATGGCATCCCCTGGTGGCCTACATGTCGGAGGCGATTACCGAGACCGTGCATGAGCTATTCGCCACGCGTCAGGCACTGCAAACGCTTGTCCAGCATTGGGCCGCGCGTCGAGTGTTTCGCACCAATTCCGCTGCGCTGCGCATGCTCGATTATTTGCCGCATTACCCGGTGCTCACAATCAAACGTCTTGCGCAGTTGGTGGATGTCAGCGTTACCGCCGCCACGAAAGCGATGGACCAACTCCTCGACGCGGGCATCGTACACGAGCGCACTGGCTACATGCGCAATCGTATTTTTGTCGCAACCGAAGCGTTGCAAATTATCAACCGCCCCTTCGGTAATGATCCCATCGTGCCGGAGCAATAAATCGCGATTTCCGCTTGCCATCGATGCAGTTTTACGGCACGCAGAGGGCCATGTTTCGCACCCAGATTCTGACCACAACGATCCTCGCTTGCTCGCTGCTGATGGCAGCGCCTGCGCTGGCGCGCGACGCGACGCCGGTGCGCGAGATCAAGATCGAGGGCAATGAGCGGATCGACGCCGACACGGTGCGCAATTATTTTGGCGCGAGCACTGGCAAACCGCTCAGCCAGTACGACCTCGACCAGGGCTTAAAGAAGCTGTACGAAACCGGCTTCTTTGCCGATGTTTCGGTGGCCCCAGCGGGCGATACGGTGGTGGTGCACGTGGTGGAGAACCCGAGCATCAACCAAATTATTTTCGAGGGCAATAAGCAGATCGACAAAGAGGATCTCGAAAAAGAAATCCTCATGAAGCCGCGCTCGGTTTATACCCGCACCAAGGTGCAGACGGATCTTAAGCGCCTGCTCGATGTGTATCGGCGCAACGGACGCTACTCGGCGGAGATTACGCCGCAGATCATCAAGCTCGAGCAGAACCGTGTGAACCTCGTCTATTCCATCAACGAAGGGCCGCGCGCGTATATCGAGAAAATCTCGTTCATCGGCAACAACACGTTCGATAACAAAACGCTTTCGACGGTGATTAGCTCCTCGAAAGAGCGCTGGTATCAGTTCCTCACCGACTCGGACAAATACGATCCTGACCGCTTGCAATACGACCAGGAATTGCTACGCAAATATTATTTCGAGAATGGCTATGCCGACTTTAAGGTAAAGTCCGCGATTGCCGAACTCTCGCCGCAACGCGACGCGTTCTACCTCACCTTCACGATCGAGGAAGGGCCGCGCTATAAGCTGGGAAAAGTGACGGTGGATACGAAATTGCCGAAGTCGCGCGTGCCGGATCTGGCTCCTTCCATCGGCACGCATGAGGGCGACATCTATAACGCCACCGAGGTGGAAGACTCCATCAACCGCATGACGGACGTGCTGGGCGATCATGGCTTTGCGTTTGTCGATATCTCGCCGGAGACCAAGCGCCGCCCGGGCGATGAGAAAATCATCGACCTCACCTACAACATCGCCGAAGGGCCGAAAGTGTATGTGGAGCGCATCAATATTTTCGGCAATCTGCGCACGATGGACGATGTGATTCGTCGTGAGTTCAAGCTGGCCGAGGGGGATGCGTATTCCTCGAGCAAGCTGAAGCGCACCGAGCAGCGCCTCAATAACCTCGGCTATTTCGACAAAGTGGCGATTGATCGCAAGCCCGGCAGTAGCCCGGATAAGACCGTGCTCGATGTGGAAGTGAAGGAAAAATCCACGGGCGAGATCAGCTTCGGGGCGGGCTACTCCACCTCGGACGGGCCAATTGCTGATTTTGGTATCCGCGAGAAAAACCTGCTGGGCCGTGGGCAGGAGCTACGCCTTAAGGCACAGGTGGGCGGCAAGCGCCAGCAGTATGACCTTGGCTTTACCGAGCCGTACTTCCTCGACCGCGAGCTGGAAGCTGGCGTCGATCTGTTCAAGACCCTCGAAAATTATCAGGATAACTCGTCGTTCGATCGCTCCACCGTCGGCGGCACCCTGCGGCTGGGCTATAACCTTACCGAGCATTTTAAGCATCAGCTGCATTACACGCTCGAGAATACCGACATCAGCAATATCAGTTCTGCTGCGTCGGTCTATATCCGCCAGCAGGCGGGGAAAAATACTGTGTCGCTCGTCGGCCAGACCTTCACGGAAGATTTCCGCGACAGCCGCTTTAATCCGACGAGCGGTTATGTGTGGCGGTTAAATGAGGACGTGGCGGGCTTGGGTGGCGACAACCAGTTCCTGCGGCACGAGCTGCAGGCGGAGTATTACGTGCCGCTGGCCAAAAAATGGACGTTCCTTACGCGCGGCACGGCGGGGAATATTTTTGGGCTGGATCAGGACGTACGCATTAACCAGCGTTTCTTTATTGGCGGCCAGGATATTCGCGGGTTTGCGAATGCGGGCCTCGGCCCGCGCGATGCCACCACCCGCGACGCGCTAGGTTCCAACAATTATTACGCTGGTACGGGCGAGTTGCGCTTCCCGCTCGGGCTGCCGGAAGATCTGGGCGTGACCGGCGCTGCCTTCGTGGATGCAGGAAGCAGCTGGGGCATGGATGGCGGCTCGGTGGGTGTGAATGACAGTTCGGCTTTGCGGGCAGCGGGCGGATTCGGTCTCGCCTGGGCCTCGCCTTTTGGCCCGATTCGGATCGATTTTGCCAAGCCTTTCCTGAAGCAGGATTTTGATGAAACTGAGCTGATCCGCTTTAATTTCGGCACACGGTTTTAGATTCGGGCCCCGGCACTCTTCTGAAGAGAAGCACCCCAGCTAGGCACTGTTCTTAAATCCTCTTCCACGTGTCTTTTGGCCATTTTTGGCTGCAAATTTTAGGCTGATTTTTGAAATAGAACGACTATTCCTACAAATCATTCTCAAATTTTCGCTTAAAAAAATCGCTCAAAATCCAAGCAG
>CAZUOS010000254.1:0-3026 GCA_964621415.1 uncultured Azospirillum sp. | reverse complement strand
TGCCAGCGCCACCAAATCCCCCGCCCCCCCCAGCCCGGAATATGTGGCGGCGAATGTCTATGCGCGGAATAACGATGTGGTCTATCACACCAGCCCGATTGCCGATTTCGCGGCGTGATGGGGTGTGCTCAGCCGATGCCTATATCAGAGGAAGGAGCCGCCGCTAGGTTTGCCGCAAACGATTGGGCGCTGCTCACCGGCGTTCCGGCGGGCATGCTGCCGGAGAAGAACACTCCGGAATTCTGGGCAACGGATGATAGGCCGCTACGAATGTTCTCAAGAAGTGAATCAACGGATTTCCTTTTGCTTGAGCCACGAAAAACTGTTGGAATGGGCTGCATAATACGAGAGACAGAGGTAAGCGATAGCGAAGCCCCTGTATTACACTCTAGGGGAACCAAGCCAAAAAGGTATAGAGGCTTGCCGTCGCTGCTTGTGCACGACGCCATGCGCAGCGAATTAGCTGCTAGCTGAGCGGCTTGTTGAGCGGCGAGGTCGTCGGCCATTACAATTCTCCTATGCTCACCCTAGCACAAAAGCGGCTGGGCGTCATGAAAAGTTTTATGACAGTTTGATGACAGATTTTTTCTAAGTGACTGAAATTAATGAATCTAGAGGGCGGCGGGCGCGGGCGAGGGGGCGCCGGCCGTTTCCTGAACGATGAGATCCGCGAAGTCGCGCAGGAAAACCGAGCCGTTCACCGTGCGTTGCAGATAGACATTGCGGCGGTCTTCTTCGTCCTTCTTGCGGCGCAGCAGGTCGAGCTGCGAGAGCGCATCCACCGCCCGGCAGATGGCCGGTTTCGACACATTCAGTGCCAGCGCCATGCTGCCGATGGTGTGTGGCGGCGGCAGCATATAGGCCGTGAGCAGCACGCCCAACTGGCGCTGCGAGAGGTCATACGGCAGCTCGCGCAGGCTGCGCGCCACGACGCGTTGCCACAAATGCAGGGCTTCGTTGGTGTTGGGGAGATGCTCGCTCATAGGCGGTTTGTAGCAGCTTGGCCCATGGGCGCAACAGGAGATTTGGGCACGGCTGTGGCGCGTTTGCCGCGCGCGAAAAAAATCGCTGCGAATCGGCTGCGGTTACGATGGGCGGAGGCGACAGAGGATTCCACCATGCTACCGTGCTTGGCAGAGAAGATTCAACGCACAGGGAGACCCACATGGCCGGACGTTTCAGCATTGCCAAAAAGAAAACCGACGGCACCGGGGAATCCGAAGTCATTGACATTGTGGATGCAGCGGCCGAAGCCCCCGCCGCCTCGGCGAGTGTGAGCGACGCACCGCCGCTGTTCTATCGCACCCCCACCGCCCTGACGCGGGAACGCCACAGCGCCGCCGGCGTGCGGGCCTCGGCGGATTATGGCTTCGCACGGGGCACCAATTCGCTGGCCATCAACGTGTTCGAGTTCCTTGAGGCGGCGAAGTCCTATCCCATCGTGTTCACGCAGGGCGAGGTGCCGAGCGCGCTGGCCATTGTGGGGCTGGAGCGCGAGAATTATTTCATCGATGCCAACGGCACCTGGCGCGAGGGGGCCTATATTCCGGCCTATGTGCGCCAATACCCGTTCGTGCTGTTCGAGGACCAGGCCAATACCCGCCTGGTGCTGTGTGTGGATGAAGCCGCGCCGCATTATCAGGCCGTGGCCGGAGAAGGGGCCGAGCGTTTCTATAACCACGAGGGTGAGCCGACCGAGTTCACGAAGCGGGTGATGGAGTTTTCCTCGCGCTATTTCGAGCATCACGCCATTACCCGCAACTTCGCGGCCGACCTAAAAAAACATGATCTGCTGATGCCGGGCAATGCCGAGCTACGCCTCAATTCGGGCCGCACTTTGGCGCTTGCCGGGTTTTGGGTGGTGGACGAGGCAAAGTTCAATGCCCTCTCCGACGAGGTATTCCTCGAGTTCCGCCGCAAAGGCTGGCTACCGCTGCTCTATCTCGCGCTGGCTTCGGCCTCGAACTGGCAGCGCCTGGCGGGTATGGTGCAGGCTTAGGGCGCCTAAAGCGCTGCCGCGCGGGCTTGCATGGCCTCATGGTCGGCACGGCGCAGGGGGATCAGCCCCTTGGTGGCGAGGTAGCCATCCGGGCCGGAGGCCGCGTCCGACATTAGGCTACGTGCGAAATCCGCGAGGCCGCGTACCTCCTTCAGGTGTGCTTTCTTGAGATACACATAGAGTGGCCGCGCGACGGGATAGCTGCCATCGGTAATCGCGGCTTCGCTTGGCATCACGCCATCCACGGGGCTGGGCTGCACCAGCGCCGCGTTCGCCTCGAGGAAGCTATAGCCGAAAATACCGAGTGCCTCTGGGTTATTGATGAGCTTCTGCACAATCAGGTTATTATCATCCCCCGCTTCGATATAGTTGCCATCCTCGCGCATGGCCATGCAGGCATGCTTGCGCGCCTCGGCATCCGGCAGCAGGGCGGCCATTTCGGGCACGTGCTTGCAGCCCTCGATCATCACCAGCTCGCTGAACGCATCGCGCGTGCCGGAGGAGGGCGGACGGCCATAAACCCGAATCGGCGCATCGGGCAGGGCGGGGTCTACCTCGCGCCAACGCTGATAGGGGTTGGGCACGAGCTTGCCCTGCACCGGCACCTCGCGCGCGAGGGCCAGAAACAGCGCGCGGCGGGTGAGGGGCAGGGCCGAAGTGGCGCGGCTACTGGCAAGCACGATGCCGTCATACCCTAAGGTCAGCTCGGCGATGTCGGTGATGCCGTGCGCGACGCAGGCGGCTTGCTCAGCGGGTTTGATGGCGCGCGAGGCGTTGGCGATGTCGGGGTAATTGGCGCCGATGCCATCGCAGAAGCTTTTGAGGCCGCCGCCCGTGCCGGTGGATTCCACGATCGGGGTGCGATAGGTGCCCTCGCGGCCAAATTGCTCGGCCGCTGCGGCCACAAACGGGAAAACGGTGGCCGAACCGACGACGCGAATCGGCTCGCGGGCCTGGGCCAACATCGGCAGCACCAGCAGCAGGGCGGTGCAAAGCGTTGCGTGACGAGTGTAGCTAGCCATTGAGC
>CAZUOS010000253.1:0-3027 GCA_964621415.1 uncultured Azospirillum sp. | reverse complement strand
TTTCGGCCGAATGGCCGGTTTCCTCGGCGGCGGCCCGCACCTCGGTGACGTTGTCCGAGACGTGGCGGGTGCCCTGCGCCGCTTCCTGGGTGTTGCGGCTGATCTCGCGGGTGGCGGCGCCCTGCTGGGTGACGGCGGCGGCCACGGCGGCGGCGATGGAACTGATCTGGTCGATGACGCGGGTGACGTCCTCGATGGCGGCCACCGCCTCGCGGGTCTGCTCCTGCACCGCGGCGATCTGGCTGCCGATCTCCTCGGTGGCCTTGGCGGTCTGGTTGGCCAGATGCTTGACCTCGTTGGCGACCACGGCGAAGCCCTTGCCGGCCTCGCCCGCCCGCGCCGCCTCGATGGCGGCGTTCAGGGCGAGCAGGTTGGTCTGATCCGCAATCTTTTTAATATTGCTCGAGATACCGCTGATGCGGCGCGAGAACTCCGCCAGCGTATCCACCCGGGTGGAGCTGCGCTCTACGGAAGTGGAAATATCCGCCATGCTGGCCACCGCCTGACGCGCCGCGACCGCCCCCGACTGCGCCGCCCCCGCCGCATCCTGGGCCTGGCGCGAGATATTCTCGCCATAGCTGCCGATGGATTGCACCGTGGCCACCATTTCCTCGGCCGCCGCCGCGATGGATTGCGACTGCGTATCCACCTTGCGCAGCGCCGAAAGCATGCGCGCCGAGAGGATGGCGGTCTCGCTTGCCTCGACCGAGAGGGCCACGGTCTCGCGCAGTTCCTCTTTGCCGCGTGTGGCGAAATGCTGCAGCACCTCGCGCAGCAACTGGCTCAGCGTGTCGCCGCCCTCAACCGTGTGTTGGTAGTTGCCTGCCAGCAGGGCGCGCAAGGCTGCTTCGGCAGCATGGGTGGAGGTATCAACCGCAGGCGAAAGGGTGGGGGTCATAGCAGCTTTCAGGTGAGAGGATGGCAGCGTGGTCGCTACTGATTCACCCTTACACCATTTGCCGCAGCGGGGCAATTTCAGGCCCCGATTTCGCGCCAGATCCAGGGCAGATTTTCCATCGCTGCGACATTTTGCGGCGCTGCGGGAAGCGTGCCTTGCGCCAAATCGCGCACGAGTTGCATCTGCTGCGGCAGCAGGGTGGAAAGGTTGTAGCGACCCTCCACCGTCTGCCGTGCGGCGGCGCGGAGGCTCGCGTTGCCATCTGCTGCATCGAGCGTCTCGAGCAGGCGCGCGGCAACGGCTTCGGGGTGATGGAAATCGACGAGTCGCCCATTCACCCCATCCTGAATCACCTCGCGCACGGGGGCGGTGTCGCTCGCCACCAGCGCTACGCCGCAGGCCATGGCCTCGAGCATCGACCAGCTGAGCACAAACGGATAGGTGAGATAGAGATGCGCGGCACTGATACGAAACACGTTGAGCAGTTCGTCATAGGGCAGTGGCGGCAGGAAATGGATGCGATCCGCCGGCAGGCTCACTTTCTTTGACCATTGCTCGCGGTAGGTCTCCTGCCCACCGGCCTTGCGGCCATAGCTCACCGCATCGGCGCCGACCGCGAGAATATGTACCTCGGGACGCGCCTTCAGCACGATCTCCGCCGCTTGCATAAAGATATGAAACCCGCGATACGGCTCGAAATTGCGCGCCACATAGGTGATAACGGGATCGCCCTTACGGAACGTACGGCCCATCGGCACCGTCACGCTCACAGTATCATCGGGCGCGCAGTGCGCCACGTCAATCCCCTCATGCAGCACGCGGATTTTGGGGTGGAACTCGGCCGGATGCAGGCTTTTTTGCCATGCGGTCGGGCTGATGCCGCAATCCGCCTGCTCGAGGTTTATGAGGTTCGTCACATTCTTCAGCCGCACGCGGGCGAGGTCGTCATCCGTCACCTTCTCCTCGAACCCCACATCAGCGCCGTGCGCGCGGTAGTAAAACTCGAAATAGCTGAGCAACTTCGCGCGCGGGAACAGGTCTTTCACAAACAGCGCATCGCCCCAGCCGGGATGGCAAATAATCACGTCCGGCTCGAACCCTTCGCGGGTTTTGAGCGCGTGGCACACCCGCCACACCTGCTGGCCCTGCAGCACGGCCGCCGTTGCGCTCGTGAGGTAACGGTGGGGCTTCGGCGGCTCCTCGGGCGTTTTCATTGCGTAGGTCACACGCGTCACGCCCGGAATCTCGGCCGTCTTATGCTTGGTGATAAAATAAATCCGGTGCCCACCTTCGGCACCAAACGCCCGCGCCAGATGCTTATACTGCCCCGGCATGTTGGGGTGAAGGAAGAGGAGGTTCATAGAGGGTGGCCTCACGAAAATAACATCGAAGAAGGAGCGTCATCCCGGGCTTGTCCCGGGATCTCCTGACGCAGGCAGAGCTTAAAAACGATGGAAGTTTTGGCTCAGGCTGTTTCGGGAGATCCCGGCACAAGGCCGGGATGACGCACTCTTTCCAAGCGTTTTTTGCCTTCACGCTTGTGGCGTGGTTTTGTTTCCTGCCCCATGTCAGCGATAGCAGCATTCATCGCACACAGCGATACTGGCCGTGCAGGCTTCGGTACTACTCCCCGTAAGCGCATGACGGATTGCGAATCCTCCATAAGGAAACCCACTACACCACATCATGCATGGCGAACGCATCGTCCCAGCTGCCTTGGGTGGCGGCTTTCGCATATTCCGTCACGCGGTTTTCGAAGAAGTTGGTATGCTCCACCCCGTTCAGCATATCATCGAGCCAGGGCAGTGGGTTCTTCTCGATCTGGTACATCGGCTGCAGGCCGAGCTGACCGAGCCTGCGGTCGGCGATGTAGCGGATATAGGTTTTTACCTCGTTCGGGGTGAGGCCCTGCACCTCGCCAAGGCCAAAGGCGAGGTCGATGAAGCTGTCCTCATGCGTTACGATCGTGTTGCACGCCACATAGAGGCGGCTGCGGAGCTCGTCGGTCCACACTTCTGGGTTTTCCTCGCAGAAGGTTTTGAACAGGCGGATGATGGACTGCGTGTGCAGCGTCTCATCGCGCGCGCTCCAGGTGACAATCTGCCCCATACCCTTCATTTTGCCGAAGC
>CAZUOS010000252.1:0-3030 GCA_964621415.1 uncultured Azospirillum sp. | reverse complement strand
TGAAGCTGTAGTTATGATCCACCCCGCCCGACGCCGTGTAGTTCCCCGCATAGCTGCCGACATTCACCACGCCCGACAGGCCCGAGCTTGCCGTCGGCGCCGTATCGAGCACGCCCGCATTCTCGCCCGTGATGAAGCCGCTATAGGAAAGCGTGGTCGAAGGCACGCTCACCCCATAGTTGATCGACTGGTTGTTCGCCGTCACGTTCAGGTTCTTCTTGTTCACCACCAGGTTGCCGGTGAAGTACTGGAAGTTATAGTTCGCCGCCGCCCCGCCCGATGCCGTGTAGTTGGCGATGTAGGTGCCCGCATTCACCACCCCGCTCTGGCCCGAGCTCACGGTCGGCAGGGTGATGAGGTTCGCCAGCCCCTCGCCCGCAATGAAGCCGCTATAGGTGAGGGTGGTGGTGCCTGGCACCGTGTCGCCATAGGTGATGGTCTGCGTGTCCGGTGTCACGCTCAGGTCTTTTTTGCCGATCTGCAGGTCGCCCTGCACATAGGTGAAGCTATAATCATGGTCGCTCGCCCCCGAGGCTGTGTAGTTATTGACATACGTCCCCGCCGGGCGCACGCCGCTTTGCGCTGAACTCACCGTGGCGAGCGTATCGATCACGCTTGCGTCCTCGCCCGCCACAAAGCCCGTATAGGTGACCGTACCTGCCGGAGTCGCCACCCCATAGGTGATGGTTTTACTATCCGCCGTCGCCGTGAGCATCTTCTTGGTGATCGTCACATTGCTCGCCGTCGGCTGGGCGAGGCTGTAGTTGCTGGCCTCGGTGCCGGTCAGCGCATAGCCACTCGCACTCACCGTGTGCGTGGTGCCTGCATGCGCATCGTCGAACACTGCACTGGCGCTGGTCGCATCAATGCCCACCGTATCGCCGGCCATCACGCCCGAGAGGCTGCCATCGCTGCTGATGGTCGCCGCCGTCGTCCCGTCATAGGTCTTGCCGCTCACCGTAAAGCCACTCAAGGTGAGCCCCTTCGCCGCCAGCGAGAGGTTGGCGCTCGTATAGGTAATCGCATAGTCGCTGTTATCGAGCGTGCCTTGGCTGATGCTGTAGGGACTACCCGTCACGTCGAACCCATTACCATGCTTCAGCACCGTGCCCGCACCCCCATGTGCCGTGGTGAGGGCGCCCGAGAGGCTATCCCCACTCACCAGCCCGCTGCTGGTGTAGGTGAGCGTGCCAAGCGTATCGCCATAGGTCGCGCTCACCGCATCCGCCGTCACGCTCAGCGCTTTGGGGGTGATGGTGACGTTGCTCATGGTCGGCTGGGCGAGGCTGTAGTTGCTGGCCTGCGACCCGGTGAGGCCATAGCCCGTGGCCGAGACCAGATGCGTGGTGCCTGCATGCTGATTATCGAACGTGGCCGAAGCACCGCTTGTATCGAGGTTCACCGTATCCCCGGCCACCACACCCGAGAGGCTGCCATTGCTGCTGATCGTGGCGGTGCTGTTGCCATCATATTGCTTGTTGCTGGCCGCAAAGCCAGTGACGCTCAGCCCCTTCGCCGCGAGCGAGAGGTTGGCGCTGGTGTAAGTAATCGCATAGTCGCTGTTATCGAGCGTGCCTTGGCTGATGCTGTAGGGGCTGCCCGTCACATCGAACCCGTTGCTGTGCTTCAGCACCGTGCCCGCACCCCCATGCGCCGTGGTGAGGGCGCCGGAAAGTGTATCCGTGTTATACAGCGACCCCGAGGTGAGGTGATAGCCAAGCGCCCCGAGCGTATCGCCATAGGTGGCGCTCACCGCATCCGCCGCGACGGTAATCGCCCGCTGCCCCACCGAGAACGCGCTTGCATTGTTGGCGTAGCTGAACTGATAACCGAGCGCGCTCGTCAGCGTGCCTGTGCTGTAGTTGATGTTATACGTCCCCACATGGCTGCCGGGGGCATAGGTGGTGCTGCCGTTGAGCGTGCCGCTGAGCGTATCCTGCCCGCTCTCGGCGCTGCCTGTCACGCTGCTGCCTGCCGCCGTATAACCGCTCACGCTATAGCCATAGCCGGTGAGGCTCGGCGCGGCATCGCCATAGGTGAGGTTCGCCATCGCGTTCGGTGTAATCGTCAGCGTCGGCTGATAGGTATAGATAAACCCGTTGCCACTGCCCGGAATGCTCACGCCGCTCGGGCAGGCCCCGCCATAGGTGCAGCCATAGCGCACGAAGCCGCTCGTCATGCCCCCGCGCGTATCCGCACTCGGGTTGCTGCTATAGCTCAGCCACCGCCCGCCACCACTCAGGCTGATTGGGGTGCTACTCCCCGAGCTGTTCACCAGGTTCCGACCCGAGGCGAACGTCACCGCCGTACCACTCGCCGCGCTCGCAACCGATGCGCCCGCACCCAGCACCACATCCCGTCCCGCCTGCAGCGTCACCGCCCCGCCCGCACTCAACGCCTTCCCAGCACCCACCGTCACATCACTCGATGCACCCGACGCCACCACGCTCACACTCTTCCCAGCCGCCGTCGTGATCGACGGCAGCGTCACGCCACTCGTCGTGGTGAGGGCGACATCACCCAGCGAAGTCGAACCTCCCCATGCGCCGTTAAACGTCATCGAACCCGCTGTGGCGGTGAGGTTGTAAGAACCATCGACGGTGCTTGCGAAAGAAATACTTCCTGATCCTGTATTGACGGTCAATGTCTTGCCAGCCGTCGCCGCCCCATTTTGGCCCACATAGCCCTGAAAAGTTACATTCCCACCTGATGTTGACAGGGTAACATCAGGAAGCGACTGGCTCACATGGAAATGCATTCCAAACAATATATTGCCACCGTTCGTGGTAATATTCGATGCGCCAAGATCGTACATATTGATAATGGTTACATCTTGTCCTGCGGTAGTAATGGGATTGTTCTGGTTCAACCAACCAGATCCGTTTCCTGTAAACGTAACGGATGCATTGCCAGTTCCGGCTAAGCTTCCATATAAATTGACGCGAGAGTTATTGCGGAACGTAATCGGGTCACTCCAGCTTATTGCACCAATATTTTCATTGTTTGCTCCGTTCATCCTGCCGATATTAA
>CAZUOS010000251.1:0-3034 GCA_964621415.1 uncultured Azospirillum sp. | reverse complement strand
GCTGATATAGGTGCCATCCTCGCCCACGCACTCGACCGGCGTGATGTAGCCCCCGGCCTCGCGGCGATCTACCACCACCACGCCCGGCGCGTCCTCGAGCCATGCATACACGTCCTCGACCGTGATCGGGTTGGTGAACTGAAGATTCACCGATTCGCTATGGCCCACAAACACCGGCACGCGCACGCACGTGGCGGAAACCTTGATATTCGCATCGAGGATTTTTTTCGTCTCCTCGACCATTTTCCATTCTTCTTTGGTTTTGCCGTCGTCCATGAACACGTCAATTTGCGGGATGACGTTGAAGGCAATGCGTTTGCTGAACTTCTTCGGCTCCAGATGGTCGTGCATATAGAGGCCTTTGGTTTGCTCATACAGCTCGTCCATCGCCTCTTTACCGGCGCCCGAGACGCTCTGATACGTGCTCACCACCACGCGCTGGATGGGGTTTTTCGTATGCAGCGGCGCAAGCGCCACCAGCATTTGAATGGTCGAGCAGTTCGGGTTGGCAATGATGTTCGTTTTGCGGAAATCCTTGAGCGCGTGCGCGTTCACCTCCGGCACCACCAGCGGAATCGTCGGATCCATCCGGAAATAGGAGGTGTTGTCGATGACGACACAGCCAGCAGCGGCGGCACGCGGCGCGTGCACTTTGCTCACGGCCGAGCCGGGCGAGAACAGCGCGATATCCGTGCCTTTGAAATCGTAATCATCCAGCGCTTGCACCGTAAGGGTTTTGTTCTCGCCGAAGCTGACTTCCTTACCGGCCGAGTTACGGCTGGCGAGCGCCACCACTTCGCGCACCGGAAATTGGCGCTGATCCAGAATCTCGAGAATCTCCCGGCCGACATTTCCCGTCGCGCCGACCACTGCCACTTTGTAGCCCATATTGTACCTGCTTGTTTGTCGTAAAGGGCGCATATTATCGCGGGAATGGGCGAAAACGTCAATAGGGCAAACGCGCCACCCCAGGGCACCTCATGAGATTTTGTTGAAAAGCCAAGCGCGTGTCATCCGGCTTTTTCAACATATTCGGCGAGGATTTTCTTCATTCCCGCATGTTTGAAGGCAATTTGCAAATGGTCGCCCTCCACATTCAGCACCACGCCATTGCCGAACTTCGGGTGGAAGACCGGCGTGCCTTTGCGGAAAGGCGAAGACGCGAATTCGGGAATACGAGAATGCACGAATTCCTCTGTTTCTCTTCGCGTATTCACGTATTCGTGTTTCGCGGCTTCGCGCATTCCTGAATGCGCTAAAATCCCCTCCACCTCGCGCTGGAACATGGCCGGGCCGCTCGAGCGACGGCCATAAGGGCCGCCATCCAGCTCCTCGAGCGTGTCGGGCGGGATTTCGCTTAAGAAGCGCGAGGGTGTCTGCGCCTGCCACTGGTTATAGATGCGCCGGTTGCTGGCATGACTGATGGTGAGGTGTTTGCGCGCGCGGGTGATGCCGACATAGGCCAGCCGCCGCTCCTCCTCGAGGCCTGCGGTGCCGAGTTCATCCATGGTGCGCTGGCTGGGGAACAGCCCCTCCTCCCAACCGGTGAGGAACACCACGTCGAACTCCAGCCCCTTGGCCGCATGCAGGCTCATGATGTTGACCATATCGCCATCCGCCGCCTGCGCACTATCGGTGACGAGGCCGACATGTTCGAGAAACTCGGCGAGGCTGCCGAACTCGCCCATCGCCCGCACCAGCTCGCGCAGGTTTTCGAGGCGGCCCGCAGCCTCCGGCGATTTATCCGCCTGCCACATGGCGCGATAGCCCGATTCCTCGAGCACCCGATCAGTGAGTTCGGCGAGGGGGACGGGTGAATGGGGGAATTGAGGAATGGGGGAATTGAGGAATTGAGGAATGGGCGCGAGCGGTGCGGCTTGCCCCATAGCTCCCCCCTTGAGGGGGAGCCCAATCGCGCTGCTCTGCATGGGGAATAGAGTGCTGAATCCGTCGCGATTGAGTGGGGGGTACAGGGAGGCTTGCTCCGGCGCTGGAGTTTGTGGCAGCGCACCCCCCACCAAATCCCAAGAGGGATTTGGCTCCCCCTCAAGGGGGGAGCTTTGGAGCAAGCCTGGCTTCTGCGCTTCATTTACTAACGTCTCGCCCAACAATACGTTCTGCCCATCCTCTGGCAACGCCGCAGCAGGCGCCCCCACCATCCCCCGCCAACGGGTGAACTGGTCGAGCAATTTGGCGAGTGTTGCCGCCGTTTTCCCTTTCAGCGTACCGCTGGCGAGCATCTGCGCCACCGCGCTGCTGAGCGAGCAATTGCCCGCCCGCGCCTGGGTGTGGAGCTGTTCCAGCGTCGCCTTGCCGATGCCGCGCTTGGGGGTGTTGATGATGCGCTCGAACGCGAGGTCATCGTGCGGTTGGTGGATGAGGCGGAGATACGCAATCGCGTCGCGCACTTCCATGCGCTCGTAAAAGCGCAAGCCGCCGATGACGCGATACGGCACGCCGAGCGTGAGGAAGCGTTCCTCGAAGGCGCGGGTCTGGTAGCCGGCGCGCACCAGCACCGCCATTTCCCGAAGCGCGATGCGGTCGCGCTCGAACGCTTCGATTTCCTCGCCGACGAAGCGCGCCTCCTCGCCATCGTCCCACACGGATTTCACGCGGATGGGCGTGGCGTCATGCTCAGCGTCGGTCCATAGTGTTTTGCCAAGCCGGGTCTCGTTATGCGCGATCAACCCCGAGGCGGCCTTAAGGATCGGCGCGGTAGAGCGGTAATTACGCTCGAGCCGAATCAGTGTGGCGCCGGGATAGTCCTTCTCGAACTTCAGGATATTGCCCACTTCCGCCCCACGCCAGCCATAAATCGACTGGTCGTCATCGCCCACGCAGCAGAGGTTTTTGTGATAGGCCGCGAGTAGCCGCAGCCACAGATACTGCGCCACGTTGGTATCCTGATACTCATCGACCAGGATGTAGCGAAAGCGCTCGGCATACATGCGCAGCACCTCGGGGTGCGCCTGAAAAATCACCAGCACATGCAGCAGCAGATCGCCAAAGTCGCAGGCGTTTAGGGTTCTGAGGC
>CAZUOS010000250.1:0-3043 GCA_964621415.1 uncultured Azospirillum sp. | reverse complement strand
AACACCAGCAATTTATCCGTCGTTTTTGCCTTCAGCTGGAAGCCCGCTTCGTCGCCCTCTTTGAAGGTGAGATTCGGCAACACATCGTGATGCCCCTTAAACGCACGAATCCACCCAAGCTTACTGACCACCACCGTGATCGGCTCTTTCTCGATGAAGGCTTCCGGCGAAATATCCACCATCGTCGGTGCATCGGCGAGTTCGGTGCGGCGCGCGGCCAAGCCCTTTTGGGCCTTGAAGCGCGCCTTTACGGCCTTGATTTCCTCACCAATCTTTTCCCAACGTAGATCTTCCTTCTTAAGCAGGTCATGCAATGACTTTTGCTCGGCCTTCAGCTCCTTATGCTCGCGCTTCAGCTCCATTTCCTCGAGCTTGCGCAGTTGGCGCAGACGCATATTGAGGATCGCTTCGGCCTGAATATCGGTGAGTTCGAACGCCTGCATCAGCTCTGCTTTCGGCTCGTCCTCCTCGCGGATGATGCGGATGACCTCATCGAGGTTGAGGAAGCAGATGATGAGGCCTGAGACAATCTCGAGCCGTCGCGCAATCTGCTCCAACCGGAAGTTGGTGCGACGCACCAGCACCTCGTGGCGATGGTCGAGGAAGGCTTGCAGCATCTCGCGTAAGTTCATCACGCGCGGAATACCATCCGCCCCCAGCACGTTCATGTTGACGCCGTAACGAATCTCGAGATCCGTCGCCCGATAGAGCGATTCCATGAGAATCTCGGGGTCCACATTCTTCGATTTCGGCTCAAGCACGACGCGGATTTTATCCGTCGATTCGTCGCGCATGTCGCCGAGCAGCGGCAGTTTTTTCTCGCGGAACAGCTCCGCCATTTTCTCGATCAGCTTGCCCTTTTGCACCTGATACGGAATCTCGGTGATGATGAGCTGATAAAGCCCGTGGCTCAATTGCTCCTTCTCCCACCGCGCCCGCACACGAAGGCTACCGCGCCCGTTCGTATAGGTATCGATCAGGGTCTGCGCGGTTTCGGCGATGCGCCCGCCAGTCGGGAAATCCGGCCCGCCGACGAAGCTCACCAGCTTCTCGATCGAGGCATTCGGCGTTTTGATGAGGTACGAAAGCGCGTCGCACAGCTCCAGAATATTATGCGGCGGAATGGCCGTCGCCATGCCGACGGCAATGCCTTCCGCACCGTTCGCCAGCAAATTGGGAAAGCCCGCAGGCATCACCACCGGCTCTTCCTCGGTGCCATCATAAGTCGGGCGGAAATTGACCGTGTCGCGCTCCATATCCTCCATCAGTAGGATCGCCGCGTCGGTCAGCTTCGCTTCGGTGTAACGCATCGCGGCGGGGTTGTCGCCATCGATACTGCCGAAGTTCCCCTGCCCATCCACCAGCGGATAGCGCACGCTGAAGGTTTGCGCCAGGCGCACCATGGTGTCATACACCGCCGTGTCGCCATGCGGGTGGTATTTACCGATCACATCCCCCACCACGCGGGCGCATTTCTTATAGCCCGAAGCAGGGTCGAGCTTCAGCTGATGCATCGCATACAGCAGACGGCGATGCACGGGCTTCAGCCCATCGCGCACATCCGGCAGCGAGCGCGCGGTGATGGTGCTTAAGGCATAGGCGAGGTAACGCTCCGAGAGCGCATCCTTAAAGGAAACGGGTTCGATTGTGCTTTGTTCTGTCGCGGCCATAGGCGCGCGAAGCTAGCGAACCGGGCGAGGAATGCAAGAAAAAGTGGGAGATTCGCTTATCTGCGCACTGGCGCTGCCCCAGCGCGCGGCAACAGATTGATGGAAAGATTGCCAGAGCCGTTCCCCACCAGCCCCACATCGCTACAGACTGCCGTTGCCGTGCAGCTACTACGAATGCCCGCGATGAGATTAGCGAGATCCACGGTTTTTCCAGCGGCTTGTGCAACATTTGCTTGCGCCACCGGCTCGAGATGTGGCGCGGGATCATTCGCATTCCACACCACCTGCGCAATGTTAGGCGCCATGCCCTGCGCCATGGCCTGTTGCTGGATCACTGCCAAATCCGCTTCCGAGAAACGCGCTGCCACCTGCCCAGCCGCAAGCGCTTGAATCTTCGGATTCGGCGTCGGCGCGGATACTTGCGGGCTGCGCCCCCCCGCAGGCGACGCAGCGGGGCCACCACTGCCCAGCCACTCCTGCCCCAGCTTGCGGCCAGCGGGAACCATAAAAATTGCCAGCACCGCCATCAGCAACATGTGGCCAACACCATCGCCCACAATGCCCCCGAACAAGCCACTCAGCAGCCAGGCCGCGATACCGCCGCCGAGCATCCCAAGCATGCCGCCCCAGCCTTCGCCGCCAAGGCCCTTGAACCAGTTCGATGCTTGATCCATGAGGGACCCGCTACTAGCCGCCGCGGGGCTCAGTTCTTTTTCCAGTCCCGCGATATCCTTTTCCAGCGCTTGAATCTCTTTAGCAGTTTGATCGGAAGGCGACCTAGTTTGCAGCTCTTTCTTGGCCACCAGTTCCTTGCGTTTCGTATCCAGCAGGGCTTGCTTCTGGCGCTTTGCCTTGGCGGCGGCATCCTCTGCGGCTGGCGTCTCGGCGGGTTTTTTAGCTTCGGCCACTTTTAAGCCATTCGCATCCAACTGTCTTTGAATCGCTTGTGCTGGCTCCCCACCTTCACTCAGCGCCTTCGCGCGCGCCTCAGCGTCCGGCTGCACCAGCGCCTGCATCCGTTTCGCATTCGACTTCACCGCCTCATCCACCGCGAAGGTGGCGGCATAATCAAACAACCGCGAGAGATACGCCCGCTTCCCGGCCTCATCCCGATCGTAGCCCGCCTCAAGCCCCTGCAGTGCCTTGATCGCGGTGTCTTTCCCTTCCGTTCTCGACGTGTATTTCAGATATTCTTTAAGAGCATTGGTAAGCCCCTGCGCCTGCCCTGCTTTCCCCGCAAGCAGAGGCATCCCCTCGAGCAGTCCTTGCTGCACTTCCTTGGCACTTTCGGTCTTGGTGTCTCGGCTATCCGCCATACTCTCAGAATCTCCTAGTTACACTCTAGCAGATTCCGTGACGAGAAATGTGACAGT
>CAZUOS010000249.1:0-3046 GCA_964621415.1 uncultured Azospirillum sp. | reverse complement strand
ATGGTGGCAAGCGTGGCGCAGGCCCAGACGGCCGCAACCCCCGCCGCCACGAATGGCGCCGCGGTCGGCACTACGGCAAGCGGCGGGGCGAGCAGCGGCACGGGGGTTCCCTTCACCCTGCAATCGACAGAGGATGGTAAGATCTCGGTTGGGTTCGACCCCAAAGCCAAGCGCGACCCGAACGGCAAGCTGATCACCGAGGACACCAAACCCAGCACGGAGGCAGAGAAACCACCTGCGCTGCGTGATGATCGCCATTTGCGCAGCGATGCGGATTTGTTCGCCCCGAAGAAGGATGCCAAAAAATCTTCGGAAGCGGCTACGTCGTCCACCCCCGCCTCCCCTGCTCCGCCGCTGCCTCCCCTCAGCGCTCCGGCGATTACGCCGACGCCGAATGCCGCAGGCACGAGCTACACACCCAGCACAGGAACCCATTAATGCGCACGCTTCACTTGCTGGCTCTGCTGCTGGCTCTGCCCTTCACCGCGATGGCGGATGAGGGCCACCACCACCCTGACGACGCGGCAGAGACCGCTGCCCCCGTTGCGCCCGCACCTAGCATCGCCGCCCGCGTTACCTTCGAGGGCCCGCTCGAGGTGAATAAACCCACCGTTCTTCATTTTCATGTGAGCGATGCGCACGGCAAGCCGCTGGGGCCGAATGCGCTCGAGACCGTGCATACCCGCAAGTTTCACCTGTTGGTGATTGACCCGAGCCTGATGGATTATCACCATCTGCACCCCGAGGCGGAGGCCACCCCCGGTGATTACCGGGTGACCTTCACCCCCGGAAAGGCGGGCGGATACCGCGCCTGGGCCGATCTCACCCCGCATCAGGGCGCGCATGCCTATGTGCCGGTGGATCTGGGCAGCTTTGCCCCCGCCAAAATCGAAAAAGGGCGGATGACGACCGCCACCGTCGCGGGCTATCGCTTCACCCTGACCTTTGATACCCCGCTACAGGTGGGCGCAGAGACCATGGCCACCCTGCATGTGGAGGAGAAGGGCCAACCGCTTACCACGCTCGAGCCGGTGATGGGCGCTTTTGCGCATCTGGTCGGCTTCTCGGAGGATTATCACAGCATTCTGCACACGCACCCGATGGGCGAGGAGCCCACGCGCATGGACGCGCGCGGCGGGCCGGATTTGATGTTTCACATCGAACCCGCGGTGCCTGGATTCGTGAAGCTGTTTGCGCAGCTGCGCATCGCCGGGCGCGATTTCTATGTGCCGTTTAGTGTCGAGGTTGCACCGGCGAAGCAGCCGTAAGCGCTGGATTGTCACCCTTGCGCTCACAATACCGAAGCGCCACGTGCGCCCCGCGCCTCAGCGCTATGCCGGAAGTTCCGCGTCTTTCAACAAAGGTGCGGCGGCGTCCTTCGGGGCGAGGAGCGGCGCGGCGCTCAGCGGCCAGGCAATGCCGATATCCGGATCATCCCAGCGTAGGCTGCGCTCCTGCGCGGGGGCGTAATACTCCGTCGTTTTATAGAGGAACTCGGCCCGTTCGCTGAGGGTGAGAAAGCCATGCGCAAACCCCGGCGGAATCCAGAGCTGGCATTTATTCTCGGCCGAAAGCCGCGTACCCACCCAGCGACCAAAGCTGGGGGAGCCGGGGCGAATATCCACCGCGACATCGAACGCCTCGCCCACCACCACGCGCACCAGCTTGCCCTGCGCTTTCGGTGGCAACTGATAGTGCAAGCCGCGCAGCACGTGCCGCGTCGAAACCGAGTGGTTATCCTGCACGAACGTCACGGGCGCGCCGACCGCCTCGGCAAAGGCCTGTTGATTGAAGCTCTCGAAAAAGCAGCCGCGTGCGTCGGTAAATACTTTTGGCTCGAGACGCAACACTTCGGGAATGGCCAGTGGTGTTACCTGCATCGCTACACCCCACCTTGCAGCAGTTGCAGCAGGTATTTGCCGTAGCTGTTTTTCTTCATCGGCTCGGCGAGTGCCGCGAGCGCTTCATCGGTAATCCAGCCGCGCCGCCAGGCGATCTCCTCGGGGCACGAGACCTTGAGGCCCTGCCGGTTCTCGATGGTGGCGATGAAATGCCCCGCATCCAGCAACGACTCGTGCGTACCGGTATCGAGCCAGGCATAGCCGCGCCGCATGATCTCGACTGAGAGCCGCCCCTGCTCGAGATAGAGGCGGTTGAGGTCAGTAATCTCAAGCTCGCCACGCGCCGAGGGTTTGAGGTCGCGCGCCAGCGCCACCGCGTCGCCATCATAGAAATAGAGGCCGGTTACGGCATAGCGCGATTTGGGATGGGTCGGTTTCTCCTCGATGGAGAGGGCGCGCCCTTCGGCATCGAACGCCACCACGCCGTAACGTTCCGGGTCGGTCACATGATAGGCGAAGACGGTTGCCCCCTCGGTGCGCTGGTTGGCGTCGCGCAGCAGATCCTGGAAGTCGTGGCCATAGAACAAATTATCGCCCAGCACCAACGCCGAAGGCCCGGTGCCGACAAACTCTGCACCGATATGATAGGCCTGCGCCAGCCCATCGGGCGAGGGCTGCACCGCATAGCGCAACGACAGCCCCCATTGCGAGCCATCGCCCAGCAGGTGCTGGAAGGCGGGCATGTCGTGCGGGGTCGAGATGATGAGGATCTCGCGGATGTCGGCCAGCATCAGGGTCGAGAGCGGGTAATAAACCATCGGCTTATCGAACACCGGCAGCAGCTGCTTCGAGACCGCGCGCGTGGAAGGATAGAGCCGCGTGCCGGAACCCCCGGCCAGAATAATCCCTTTACGTGTTTGCATCATCACCCCCTAGGACGCCGCATAATGTTGCTTCAGCCAATCGCGATAGGCCCCGCTTTGCACATTCGCCACCCATGGCGCATGTGCCAGATACCAGGCGACGGTTTTGCGAATCCCCGTCTCGAACGTCTCGGCGGGACGCCAGCCTAATTCCTGCTCGATCTTGCGCGCATCGATGGCGTAGCGCCGGTCGTGGCCGGGGCGGTCTTGCACGAAGGTAATGAGGCTGCGGTAGGACGCAAACGCATGGCCGCGCGCGGCAGGGGGCGCCATTTCGTCGAT
>CAZUOS010000248.1:0-3058 GCA_964621415.1 uncultured Azospirillum sp. | reverse complement strand
AAACGACCTGATGCAGCTGATTCAATACGCGCCCACCACCAAGCAGGTCTATGAAACCCCGCTGCTGCTCATCCCCGCCTGGATCAATAAATACTACATCTTCGACCTGACCGCCGAACGCTCGTTCGTCAAATGGCTCACCGAACAGGGCTACACCGTATTCGTGATTTCCTGGGTGAACCCCGATGAAAAACTCGGCCGCAAAGGCTTTGGCGATTACCTGCGCGAAGGCCCCCTCACCGCGCTCGATGTCATCGAACGTATCACCGGCAGCGGCAAAACATCGCTGGTGGGCTATTGCCTGGGCGGCACGCTTTCTTCCATCCTGCTCGCCTATCTCAAAGCGATTGGCGAATCGAAACGCATCGCAAGCGTCACCTACCTCACCACGATGGTCGATTTCGAGCAGGCGGGCGAGCTGTCGGTGTTCATCGACGACACCCAACTCGAAGCCCTCGAAAACCGCATGAGCGAGCGCGGCTATCTCGATGCCAGCGAGATGGCGACCACCTTCAACATGCTGCGGGCGAACGACCTCATCTGGTCGTTTGTGGTGAACAACTACCTGCTGGGTAAACAGCCCTTCCCCTTCGACCTGCTCTATTGGAACAGCGACTCCACCCGCATGCCGGCGGCCATGCACGCGTTCTATCTGCGCAACATGTATCAGAAAAACCTGCTGATTAAACCAAACGGCCTCACCCTGCTCGAGGTGCCGATCAACATCAGCAAAATCAACACCCCAAGCTACGTGCTCTCCACGCGCGAAGACCATATCGCCCCCTGGGCCTCCACCTACATCGCCACCCAGACCTACGACGCCGACGTCACCTTCACCCTTGCCGATTCGGGCCATATCGCGGGGGTCATTAACCCGCCCGCTAAACACAAATACTGCTACTGGAGCAACGATTCCCTGCCCCCCCGCGCGGCCGACTGGTTCGCCACCGCGCAACAACACGCGGGCAGCTGGTGGCCGCACTGGCATGCCTGGCAAGCCCCACGCATGGGCAAAAAAGTGCCGGCGCGCAAACCCGGCAGCACCCGCTTCAAACCCATCGAGCCCGCGCCGGGCCGCTATGCGCGGGTAAAAGGCTAATCCTCTAAAAAATTGCCCCGACCCCCTTGACAGTTGCGCGCAGGCTGCCTAAACCTCCCGCGTTTGTCTTGAGGAAACTATGCACGCGCCCCTAAAACCCGCCCCTAATGCCGCACTCTTACTCGCGGATGGGACCGTGTTTTTTGGCTATGGCGTTGGCAAGCCCGGCACCACCAGCGGCGAGATCTGCTTCAACACCGCCATGACCGGCTATCAGGAAATCCTTACCGACCCCTCCTACACCGGCCAAATCATCACCTTCACCTTCCCGCATATCGGTAATGTGGGATGCAATGCGGAGGATGTGGAGTCCGAGGCCAGAGGCCAGAGTGCAGAGGCCAGCGGTGCCTACGGCATCATCCTGCGTGAAGCAATCACGGAACCTTCCAACTTCCGTGCGGGCGAATCGCTGAACCAATGGCTCATCGCCCACGGCATCACCGGCATCTCGGGCATTGATACGCGCGCACTGACGCGGCATATTCGGCTGAACGGCGCGCAGAATTGTTCTATAGTCGCCAATCACCAGTCACCAGTCACCAGAGAAGAATTGCTAAAAAAGGCAAAAGCTGCGCTAGAACTCGCGCCAGACATGAACGGCCTCGAGCTGTCAGCGCATGTGACGACAAAGGAAAACTACGCGTGGAATACAACGCGTTGGGAACTGGGCAAAGGCTACCCACAGCAAACTGGCGACTGGCGACTGGCGACTGGCGACTGCCATGTCGTCGCCCTTGATTACGGCGTGAAGCTCAACATCCTGCGCTCGCTCGCAAGCGTCGGCTGCCGCATCACCGTGCTGCCCGCCACCGCCAGCGCCGAGGACGTGCTGGCACTGAACCCGGACGGGGTTTTCCTCAGCAACGGCCCTGGCGACCCGGCCGCAACGGGCAACTACGCCGTGCCTGTCATCCGCAAACTGGTCGCTTCTGGCCTGCCGATTTTCGGTATTTGCTTGGGCCACCAAATGCTCGGGATTGCGCTCGGCTGCCGTACCGAAAAAATGCGTCAGGGCCATCGCGGCGCCAACCACCCGGTGAAAGACATGCGCACCGGCAAAGTCGAGATCACCAGCCAAAACCATGGCTTCGCCATTTCGGATACTGGCCTTCCCGAGGAGGTCGAAGTCACCCACCGCTCGCTGTTCGATGGCACCATTCAAGGCATCACGCTCAAAAACAAGCCTGTCTTCAGCGTGCAGGGCCACCCGGAAGCCTCCCCCGGCCCGCATGATTCCTTTTATCTCTTCAAGCAGTTTGTTGACATGATGACTGGCAATAAAAAGAGGGCGGCGTGAGAATCATTCTCGCCATGTTTATTTCTATATGTTTCGCTGCACCCGCTATGGCGAAGTGTTATGTAGATTGTTCTTTCGATCTGGGAAACCATGAACAACTGCGTTTGCTTAGTGTAGGGCATGGAGCAAAGCTTGCAGATTATAAAGTGAGCTTGGTAAAAAACGGTAAAGAAACACCGGTTGAAGTTGAATTCATTCGCGATGGCAAACCAGTAATTGATGATGAGAATCCATCTTCGCTATGGGGTCTCAATTATACATTTGATTCTTCTAAACGAATTTTGACGATGGATGGCAAATCAGGTTGCTGTTTGGATTATGAAGAAAAATATCAACTAGTTAAAAACCGCCTTGAACTTATCCAAGTTACGGCAACAGAGCTTGTCGGAGACGGCAAAGCAAACCCACCTAAAATAACTTATCAGCGAAAAGCCCATGCCCAAACGTACTGACATCTCCTCCATCCTCATCATCGGCGCTGGCCCGATCGTCATCGGCCAAGCCTGCGAGTTCGACTATTCCGGCACGCAGGCGGTAAAAACCCTGAAGAGCGAGGGCTACCGCGTCATTCTCGTGAACTCGAATCCGGCGACGATCATGACCGATCCCGAGTTCGCCGATGCGACCTATATCGAGCCGATGACGCCGGAGTTCGTGGAGAA
>CAZUOS010000247.1:0-3061 GCA_964621415.1 uncultured Azospirillum sp. | reverse complement strand
AGGTTCGTTGACTCGCGTCACGCACCGTTTTAACGCCTGAGATCGTGAAGGGTGCCGTGCTCGGGCATTAAAACGGTGCGTGACGGGAGTCAACGAACCTCCCCCTGAAGGGGGGAGGTCGGCGCGTTAGCGACGGGTGGGGGTAACCGAACGACGCGGGATTTCACCCCCACCCGCCCCTTTAGGGCGACCTCCCCCCTCCAGGGGGAGGTAAGGTTTGCGTCCGTTTCGTCCATCATCATGAGAACAATACCCTCGCGGTGGTCGACGCCTTAATCGCGTCATTCTGATGACAGTGGGGGCACAACTGCATGCGTCACCCACAAGCGCTGATTCGCTTATTTGACAAAGCGCGCCCTGCTCGGCATAGAAGTGGCATCACGCACACGCAACGCGCGAGGAGCCTATGAGTAATATCCATGAAAACCGCCCGCTATCGCCGCATCTTGGCATTTATCGCTGGCAGATCACCAACACGCTTTCCATTCTCCACCGCCTCACCGGCGTGGGGCTGACGCTAGGGCTGATCCCCCTCGCCCTGTGGCTGTGGGGCGCGGCCTACGAGCCGTCGCTCTTTGACTGGATGCAAATGGCGTTCGCCAGCATTCTCGGCAAGCTGGCGCTGTTCGGCTGGACGGTGTCGTTCTACTTCCATCTCGGCAATGGCGTGCGCCATTTGAACTGGGACATGGGGCGCGGTTTCCAGCTCGATGAAGTGCTGGCCAGTGGCCGGGTAACTGTGGCTTTCGCCGTATTCATGAGCATTTTTACCTGGGCGATTGCCCTGCAACAGCTGGGGGTTTTCCATGGCTAAACCATCGTCGCTTCGTACCCCCCTTAAACGCGCGCGTGGGCTTGGCGCTTCGGGCACCGGCACGCATCATTTCTGGGCGCAGCGCACCACGGCGGTCGCGCTCATTCCGCTTTCGATGTGGTTTGTCGTCACGCTCGTTACGGCGTTGCTCGGCGAGGATGCGGCGGGCATCGGCACCTGGCTGAAATCGCCGCTCTCGGCGCTGGCGCTGTCGGGCCTCGTGCTGGCACTTTTCACCCATGCGCGGCTTGGCATTCAGGTCGTGATCGAGGATTATGTGCATGCCCACGGAATCAAAGTCGCGACGATTCTCCTCAGCAACACGCTGATGATCTGCTTCGGTGCGGCCTCGCTGATGGCGATCGCCAAGCTGCATTTTTTCGGTGCTTAACCTACAGGATTCCTCATCATGGCTGACGTTACCCCCATTTCTACCGCGATTCCCTCCATCAACGGGCGCGCCTACCCCATCACCGACCATTATTACGACGTCATCGTCGTTGGTGCGGGCGGTGCGGGCTTACGCGCCACGTTCGGCATGGCGGCCGAAGGCTTGTCCACCGCGTGTCTCACCAAAGTGTTCCCCACGCGCTCGCACACCGTCGCGGCGCAAGGTGGCATTTCGGCGGCGCTTGGCAATATGGGGGCGGATGACTGGCGCTGGCATTTCTACGACACCATCAAAGGTGCGGATTGGCTGGGCGACCAGGACGCGATTGAGTATATGTGCAAGGAAGCCCCGGCGGCGATTATCGAGCTAGAGCATTACGGCGTGCCGTTTTCGCGCACCAAGGAAGGCAAAATCTACCAGCGACCGTTCGGCGGTATGACCACGAACTATGGCAACGGCCCTGCGGCCCAGCGCACCTGCGCGGCGGCGGATCGCACTGGTCACGCCATTCTGCACACGCTTTACACGCAGGCGCTGCGCCACAAAGCGAAGTTCTTCATCGAGTATTTCGCGCTCGATTTATTGATGACCGAGGACGGCGAATGTCGTGGCGTGCTCGCCTGGAACCTGGATGATGGCTCGCTCCACCGTTTCTGGGGTCAGCAGACGCTGCTCGCGACCGGTGGCTATGGCCGCGCTTATTTCTCGGCGACGAGCGCCCACACCTGCACCGGCGATGGCGGCGGCATGGCCGCGCGCGCGGGCGTGCCGCTACAGGATATGGAGTTTGTGCAATTCCACCCCACCGGCATCTACGGCGCGGGCTGCCTGATTACCGAGGGCGCGCGCGGCGAAGGCGGCTATCTCGTCAATAGCAAGGGCGAACGCTTTATGGAGCGTTACGCGCCTTCCGCCAAGGATCTCGCCAGCCGCGACGTGGTGAGCCGCAGCATGACCATGGAAATCCGCGAAGGGCGCGGTGTCGGGCCGGAGGGCGACCATATCTTCCTGCATCTCGATCACCTCGCACCCGAGGTGCTCCACGCTCGCCTGCCAGGCATTTCGGAAACGGCAAAAATCTTCGCCGGGGTGGATGTGACCAAGCAGCCGATTCCGGTGATCCCCACCGTGCATTACAACATGGGTGGCATCCCGACGAATTATCATGGCGAGGTGGTCACCCTCAAAAACGGCAACCCGGATGCGACCGTGCCGGGGCTGATGGCGATTGGCGAAGCGGCCTGTGTGTCCGTCCACGGCGCGAATCGGCTCGGCTCCAACTCGCTGCTCGATCTCGTGGTGTTTGGCCGTGCGGCCGCCCACCGCGCGCGCGACATTGTGAAGAAAGGCGCGCGCGTGGCCCCTGCCCCTGCCTCGGCGACGGAAAAAGCCCTCAGCCGGTTCGATGGCATCCGCTACGCGAGCGGCGCGCAATCCACCGCCAGCATCCGCAAAACCATGCAGCGGGTGATGCAGAACCACGCCGCCGTCTTCCGCACGCAGGAAACGCTGGCCGAAGGCGTCACCAAAATGCGCGAGGTGTATGGCTCCTACCGCGATTTGAAGCTCAGCGATCGGGGGTTGGTGTTTAACACCGACCTCGTCGAGGCGTGCGAGCTGGATAATTTGCGTGCGCAAGCGCTCGTCACCGTCACCTGCGCCGAGAACCGCAAGGAATCGCGTGGTGCCCATGCGCGCGAGGACTTCTCCGAGCGCGACGACGCGAACTGGATGAAGCACAGCTTGTGCTGGATCAACGAGGCGGGCGAGACGAAAATCGACTATCGCCCCGTGCACCAGAACACGCTGACGAAAGACGTCGAGCCCGTGCCACCGAAAAAGCGGGTGTATTGATG
>CAZUOS010000246.1:0-3081 GCA_964621415.1 uncultured Azospirillum sp. | reverse complement strand
CGGTGCTTTTATACCTCATCGCCCAGATGGTGGGGGCGGGGAAACTCGTCGAGGTGATGTTCGGCCTGCCTTATAGCTCGGCGGTGATTATCGTCGGCGTGCTGATGGTGCTCTATGTCACCTTCGGCGGCATGCTGGCCACCACCTGGGTGCAAATTATCAAAGCCGTGCTGCTACTGTTTGGTGCCACGACCATTGTGCTGCTGGTGCTGAATACGGTGGATTTCGACTTGGGCGCCTTCTTTGCCAAAGCGGTGGCGGTGCATAGCAAACACGCGGCCATCATGGCGCCGGGGGCGTTGATCTCGGACCCTGTCTCGGCCATATCGCTCGGCCTGGCGCTGATGTTCGGAACGGCGGGCCTACCCCACATCCTCATGCGGTTTTTCACCGTGAAGGATGCGGTGCAGGCGCGCCGGTCGGTGGTCTATGCCACAGGCTTCATCGGCTATTTCTATATCCTCACCTTCATCATCGGCTTCGGGGCTATTGTGCTGGTGGGCACGAACCCGGACTACCTCACCCCGGCGGGAAAGTTGATTGGCGATAATAACATGGCCGCCATTCACTTGGCCCATGCCGTCGGGGGCGATGTACTGCTCGGCTTTATCTCGGCCGTCGCCTTCGCCACCATCCTTGCCGTGGTCTCGGGCCTCACGCTGGCCGGGGCTTCCGCCATCTCGCACGATCTCTATGCGAACGTGGTGAAAGGCGGCAAGCACGACGAGAAGATGGAAATGCGCGTCTCGAAATATGCAACGGTGGCGCTCGGCATCGTCGCCATCGGGCTTGGCATTCTGTTCGAGAAACAGAACGTCGCCTTCATGGTGGGCTTAGCGTTTGCCATCGCCGCCAGCGCGAACTTCCCGATTCTGCTGCTCTCGATGTATTGGCGCAGGCTTACCACGCGGGGGGCACTGATTGGCGGCTCGCTCGGGCTGCTGACGGCGATTGTACTCGTGGTGCTCAGCCCCGTAGTGTGGGTGGATGTGCTGCATCACGCGGCGCCCATCTTCAAGTATAAATACCCAGCGATTTTCTCGATGCCAGTGGCATTCATCGGCATCTGGATCTTCTCGTTGCTCGATCGCTCGCCCGAGGCGAAGGAAGCCGAAGCCAAGTTCGATGTGCAATATGTCCGCGCGCAAACGGGCATTGGCATCGAGAAAGCCAGCGAGCATTAGAGCATAAAGGGAACTTCAGCGACCTCTCCGTAAGTCGATTTTGCACAAAGGCAACGCGCCGAAAGCCTTCTCCCCCAATGGGGGGAGAGGGGGCGCCAGCCTCACCGCCTCCTCAAACTACGACGAATACAAAGATCTCTCTTCATTAACCATCCCCCACTGCAGCATAAAAATAACACTCACGTAAAAAACTCTTGCCTCCGCTAGCGCCCACACTAATGCTACTGGAAGTTGAAATAACAAGTGTGCCATACTCACCCCGAGTATAAGGTGCCTCACCGCAAACCACGGAGATTCTCATGCCAACCACCCGCGTTCGTCTTTTCACTGCCGCGTTGCTCGGCACTGCCAGCCTGTTTGCCACCCTGCCCGCATTCGCGGCCGAGGATGCAGGCGATGTCGCCGCCCTCAAGGCGCAAATCGAGGCGCTCAGCAAACGCATCAACGAGCTAGAGACGAAGCAAAAGGCCGCCGCCGCAAAACCGGCCGAAGCGCCGGTAAAAACCGCTGCTGCGGCAGCCACCGCCACCAATCCTGCCAAGCCGGGCGAAGGTAAACCCGTGGTGGGCGGCAGCATGCCGGGTTCGTTCAAACTGCCGGGCACAGAAACCTCGGTGAAGTTCGGCGGCTACGCCAAGCTCGATGCGATCGAGGATGTAGGCGGGGCATATGGCGCACAATATGCCAACTTCGCCAATATCCCACTCAGCAACAATGGCGCGGCACGTCAGGGCAGCCAGTTCAACATGCACGCACGCCAAAGCCGCCTGAACATGGAAACCCGCACCCCGAGCGCGGCGGGCGAAGTGAAAACCTTCCTCGAGGTGGATTTCTTCGGGTCCGCTCGCGGCAACGCCAACACCACCAACGGCGAAGGGCTGCAACTGCGCCAGGCCTATGGGCAGGTGGGCCATGTGCTCGCGGGGCAAACCTGGTCGAACTTCATGGATATGGACGCCTACCCCGAATCGCTCGATTATATCGGGCCGTCGGGTCTCACCTTCGTGCGTCAGGCGCAAATCCGCTATACGGATAGTATTACCCCGAAACTGGGCTATGCGGTTGCGGTAGAATCGCCGAACAGCGACTTCACCGGCGGCGTCGGCACCGATGTCAGCCTCAGCCGCGCACCGGATCTCACCGCCAAGCTGCAATATAAAGACTCGTTCGGCCAACTGTCGCTACGCGGCCTCGCGCGCGAGCTGCGCGTGGGCAACAACAGCACCGCTGCCGGGGCCGAGGATACGGCCTTCGGCTGGGGCGTAGGGCTCTCGGGTAAGATCAACTCCATCGGCAAAGACGCGGCCTTCTTCCAGGGCGTGTATGGCGATGGCGTAGGCCATTATTTGTTCGACGTGGCCAACAGCAGCAACGGCAGCACCTATGTGGGCAACAAGGTTCGCCCGCAGGAAGCGTGGGGCGGCTATGTGGGCTACCAACATTACTGGTCGCAGGATTGGCGCTCCAACATCATGGCAGGCTATAGCGGCATTGATAACGATGTCGCCTATACCGGTGTAAACGTGAACAAAGAGATCATGTCGCAACACCTCAACCTCATCTGGCAACCGAATGCCGGGCCGTACCGCGTTGGGCTTGAATATATGCACGGCTACCGCGCGCAGGAGAGTGGCTATGACGGCGACCTCGACCGGATCCAAACCACGCTGATGTATTCGTTCTAAGCGGGATTCTGGTGCGCATTCGCTATCGCACGTAGACACGCCTGATGGTGTGAAGTTGGGCTGTCATCCCGGCCTTGTGCCGGGATCTCCCGACACGAGCAGCGCTTAAGCAACAGTGGTTTCATACCAATTCGCATTCTATCGCGTAACTTAAACTGCGTTGAAGATGGCTATCGAGCGTGACGCGGGCCTGGGATTCCTTCCCCCATCGG
>CAZUOS010000245.1:0-3090 GCA_964621415.1 uncultured Azospirillum sp. | reverse complement strand
CGTTATACCAGTGTTTGGCTGCATCGATGGTTCCGCTTAGCCAGTTTTGGTTACTGCACAGCGGCGCATTGGGGTCAATCGGCTTACCGTTCGCATCGCGATGCGCCAACTCATCCTGATATCCCGGCTGCTTAGCAATCATACGCTGTAGTTCACCGGATTCATCGAGATAGGCGGCGGTGAGTGCATAGGCGATGCGTTTTTCCTCGGCATTCTTGGGCACATCCCCTCGCGCCAGTTTTTGCGCCATGGCGGCGATATCGTCATCCAGCTTCCGCTCAGCTTCGGGGCCGAGGGAGCTGTAAATTGTCCATCCCGGCCCCTTTGTTGGGTAAGTTCTTCCGTGGTATGTATCGAATAAGTCCTGCACCCGCTTCACCGCATGCTGGAAAGCTGGTGTTTGCTGTTGTCCTTTCAATGTGCTGATTTTGTCGGCGAGATCAATCGGCTGTGGCGGGGCACCACCCAGCCCGAGTATGTGCGGCAAGGCTTCGTTCGGATCGGTGATCTCCTGCTTACGGCGAGTTCGATTCTTCCATGTTTCAAATTCGCGGTATTGATCTGGATCAAAATTATCCAGCGCTTTGATAAAGAGATCGACCGGGTTGGTGAGATGCGTTGTCTCCACAGCAAACATTCTACTAACATTATCCAGGTTCGGAGTCTTCGGCCCTGTCATGGATTGTACTAGCGTGCTTGGGGGCGCGACGCGCAAGATATCCTCCCGCTGTGCGATGCCGCCATAGCAGGAACCGAGTGTGACCGACAGAATCCCGCTGCGCGGCAGGGCTTGAAAAAATTGCGTGTAGGTAGGTAAATTGTTACCCTCACCTTTAATGCCATTCCATTCCGTGTTCCACTTGAGCGTACCGTCCTCTAATCCATGCGCTTGCAAAATCACATTCGCCGGGCCGTGAATTTTTGCCGCGACCTGCTCAATGGTTTCACCGGGTTTGGGTTTTATAATGATAACATCATCACGCTGGCGATATGCTTCAAGCTCGGAGTCATTATCTTCGCCCACCAGCACGTAGGTTTTAATCCGTGGATCGTTACTCTTGCTCATAGCGGCCTATACGCGTGGGAGGGGGTATCTGGCCCATTTTAACAATCTAATGTAAAGAAATACTTAAATTCTTAGGTGAGTGTGGCAATATCCCCATTTCCAGTGTTAATCAGGTGATTATTACCCCATACAACGCCTGACGGCGCTTGCAAATTCAGCGCGTGGCGCGTAAGAACGCGGCGATTCAAGAGTGAGGCTTCTATGACTTTTGTGGTGATCGATAACTGCGTACGCTGTAAATACACGGATTGCGTGGAAGTATGCCCGGTGGATTGCTTCTATGAGGGCGAGAATATGCTCGTCATCAACCCCGATGAATGTATCGATTGCGGCGTGTGCGAGCCGGAATGCCCAGCCGAGGCGATTAAGCCCGAATCGCCCGATCTGCTGCGCTGGGTAGAGATCAACCGCGAATACGCGCAGAAATGGCCGGTGCTCACCAAGAAAAAAGACTCGCTGCCGGACGCCAAGGAAATGGACGGCGTGAAGAACAAGTTCGAGCAGTTCTTCAGCCCCGAACCCGGCACGGGCGATTAACCACACGATACCTAAATAGTGTCGTCGCATTACCTTGAGGCCCACATGACGACGGATAACCAGGAAGCGCTTGTTTCGGTCGTGTATGACGCGATGGATCGTTTGTATCAATCGCGGTTGGCGCGGCTGACCTTTGGCCTCAGCCCGGCAGGGATTTCGCAGGTGGTCACTTCCTGGCTCACGCAGTTGGCGCTTTCGCCCGGGCGGCTCGCGCAACTGGGCAGTTTTCCCGCCCGTCGGGGCTATGACGCGCTGGAGCGCCTGAGCAAGGGCGAGCTTTCCTGCGCGGCAGACCCCCGCTTTCGCTCGGACCTGTGGTGCCATTACCCCTGGCGCTATTATGCCGAACATTTCCGCTTCGAGGAGGAGTATTGGGAGCTGGCGACGCAAGGCATCGGCGGGCTTTCGCCCGAGCATGCGCGGGTGCTGGCCTTCGCCGCGCGCCAGATGCTGGATGCGTTTTCGCCCAACAACTTCATTGCCACCAACCCTGAGTTGGCGCAAAAAACGGTGGAAAGCGCTGGGCAGAATCTGGTGCAGGGGGCGATGAATGCCTACGAGGATATTCGGCGCAACATTGCGGGCGAGCCACCAGTGGGGATGGAGCGCTTCGAGGTGGGCAAGAACGTGGCCACCACGCCCGGCAGCGTGGTGTTCCGCAACGACCTGATCGAGCTGATCCAGTATCGCCCGACGACAACCTCGGTGTATAAGGAACCGGTCTTGATCCTGCCCGCCTGGATCATGAAATATTATATTCTCGACCTGTCGCCGCATAATTCGCTGGTGCAATGGCTGGTGGCGCAAGGCCATACGGTGTTTATGGTGTCGTGGAAGAACCCGACAGGAGCCGATCGCGACAAGGGGATGGACGATTATGTGCGCGATGGGGCGCTGGCCGCGCTCGACGTGGTGACGGACTTATTCCCCGAGAGCACGATCCACCTTGCGGGCTATTGCCTGGGGGGCACGCTCGCCATGATTACCGCCGCCTACCTCGCACGCGAGCAGGATACGCGCCTGAAGAGCCTTACCCTGCTGGCCGCTCAGGGCGATTTTACCGAAGCGGGCGAGATCATGCTGTTTGTGAGCCATAGCGAGATTGCCTACCTGAAGAACATGATGTGGGCGCAAGGCTATCTCGATACCAAACAGATGGCGGGCGCATTCCAGATGTTGCGCTCGTATGATCTGGTGTGGTCGCGCATGGTACATGACTACCTGATGGGCGACCGCCAGCCCCTCTTCGACCTGATGGCCTGGAACGCCGACGCCACCCGCATGCCCTATAAAATGCATAGCGAATATCTGGAGCACTTGTTCCTGAATAACGACTTTGCGCATGGCCACTACACGGTGCTGGGCAAACCCGTCGCGCCCGAGAATATCACGATTCCCGTCTTTGCGGTGGGAACGGAGAAAGACCATGTGGCCCCGTGGGTTTCGGTTTATAAGGTGCATCTGATGGTGAGCGGTGAAGTGACCTT
>CAZUOS010000244.1:0-3090 GCA_964621415.1 uncultured Azospirillum sp. | reverse complement strand
TGTAGCTCGCTTGAAATGGCGAGCAAGGGCGATCTCGGCATCACCCTCTGGCTCGACCAGGTGCCGATGCGTGAAACCGGCATGAGCCCCTATGAAATCATGCTGAGCGAGTCGCAAGAGCGCATGCTGATGGTGGTGAAACCGGGCCGCGAGGATGTGGCCTTCGGCATCATGAAAAAATGGGGCCTCGCCTGCGCCACCATTGGCGAGCTGACGGATACAGGCCGCATGCTGCTGACCATGCACGGGCAAACCGTGTGCGATATTCCGGTGGCACCGCTTTCCGACGCGGCGCCGATCTATGACCGGCCCTATGTGCCAACCCCAAAGCGCGCAGTGATTGCACCCGAGCAGGTGCCCGCCGCCAATCTCGGCCAGGCGCTTGCGGCGCTACTCGCGACGCCGGATATCGCCAGCAAGCGCTGGATTTGGGAGCAATACGACCACATGGTGATGAACGACACGATCGCCTGGCCGGGCGGCGATGCGGCGCTGGTGCGCGTGCATGGCACGCCAAAAGCGCTCGCCATCACCACCGATTGCACGCCGCGTTATGTCGAGGCCGACCCCTATGAAGGCGGCAAGCAGGCGGTGGCCGAAAGCTGGCGCAACCTGAATGCGGTGGGCGCCACGCCGCTCGCCATCACCGATTGCCTCAATTTCGGCAACCCGCAAAAGCCCGAGATTATGGGGCAGATTGTGGGCGCGATCAAGGGCATGGCGGAAGCGTGTAAGGTGCTCGATTACCCGGTGGTTTCGGGCAATGTGTCGCTCTATAACGAAACGAATGGCGCGGGCGTGCAGCCTACGCCGGCGGTCGGCGGCGTGGGGCTGCTGAAGGATGCGGGCTTCCGCACCACCAGCGCGTTTACCGCCATCGGCCATAGCATTTTGCTGATTGGCGAGACCGAGGGGCATTTCGGTAGCTCGCTTTACTTGCGTGAAATCTGCGGTAGCGAGGAGGGGGCGCCCCCGCCGGTGGATTTGGAGCGAGAGCGTCGCCATGGCTTGATGGTGCGTAATCTCATTGAGGATGGGCGGCTGATCTCCGCCTGTCACGACATCAGCGATGGCGGGCTGCTGGTGGCGCTCGCCGAAATGTGCATCGCCCAGGGTATCGGCGCGCAGGTGCGCGTGCCCGAGGGGATTGCGCCGCATGTGTTCGCTTTCGCCGAGGATCAGGCGCGCTACCTCATTGCCGTGCCGCCGCACGCGAAAAGCGAGGTGCTGGTGCGCCTCAACCAGTCGCGCATTCCGTTTAGCGATTTGGGCGAGACCGTGCCGGATTCGCTGATTGTGGAGGACCTGATGCGCGCCCCCGTCGAGCAGCTGCGCCGCATTCAGGAGCAGTGGCTGCCGGAATATATGGCGGCGTAGAAGTCGATAAACGTCCGTCATTGCGAGCGGAGCGACGCAATCCACTCCCGGCTCCTGCTAATCTGGCCGGGATAACAGTTTTATCGACTGGGTTGCTTTGCTCCACTCGCAATGACGGGTCACCTAATCCCGTTCTGTTGAGAGTCATATGAAACCCATCCGCCCGTTTTCCCTTGGTTCCACCATGCCGCTCGATGTGGGGATGCTGCATTTTGTCGGCATTGGCGGCATTGGCATGAGCGGCATTGCCGAGGTGTTGAAGAATCTCGGCTACGAGGTGCAGGGGTCGGACCTCGCGGATAATTATACTGTCGATCGCCTGCGCAAACTGGGCATTCGCGTCACGATCGGCGCGCACCGGGCCGAGAATATCGAGGGGGCAGCGGTGGTCGTCATCTCGAGCGCGGTGAAGGATAACAACCCCGAGGTGATGGCGGCGCGCGCCGAGCGTATTCCCGTTGTCCGCCGCGCCGAGATGCTGGCCGAGCTGATGCGCCTCAAGGCCACGGTCTCCATCGCGGGTACGCATGGCAAAACCACCACCACCTCCCTCATTTCCACGTTGTTTCTGGCCGCGGGCAAGCAGCCCACCGTCATTAATGGCGGCATTATCAACGCCATCGGCACCAACGCCGTGAAGGGCGAGGGCGACTGGATGGTGGTGGAGGCCGACGAGAGCGACGGCACCTTCATCCGCATCCCGAGCACGATTGCGGTGATTACTAATATCGACCCCGAGCATCTCGACCATTACGGCAATTTCGAGGCGCTGAAAGCGGCGTTCCACCAGTTCATTACGCAATTGCCGTTTTATGGCTTTGGCGTGCTGTGTGTTGACCATCCCGAGGTGCAGGCGCTGATGGCGAAAATCCGCGACCGGCGGATTGTCAGCTATGGCACCAGCCCGCAGGCCGATGTGCGGGCGGTGAATATCCGGCAAGTGGCGGGTGGCCAGGTGTTCGATGTGGAGCTTGGCGCGCGCGCCCACGAGGCTGCACGCCTGCTTTCGGGCGTTGAGCTGCCGATGTATGGCCTGCATAACGTGCGCAATGCCTGCGCGGCGATTGCCGTCGCGCGTGAGGTGGGGATTGAGGACGCGGTGATTCGCCGCGCGCTTGCGAGCTTCGAGGGCGTGAAGCGCCGCTTCACCAAAACCGGCGTGGTCAACGGTGTGACGGTGATCGATGATTACGGCCACCACCCCGTTGAAATCGAGGCGACGCTGAGCAGCGCGCGCCAGGCCGTGGAGGCGACCGCTGGTAAGGTGATCGCGGTGGTGCAGCCGCATCGCTACACACGACTTTCGAGCCTGTTTACCGAGTTCTGCACGTGTTTCGCTAATGCCGATATTGTGCTGGTGGCCGATGTGTATGCGGCGGGCGAAAGCCCCATCGAGGGTGCCAGCCGCGATGCGCTGGTTGAGGGGATTCGTCGCCACGGCCATAAGCATGTGCTGGCATTACCTTCGGAAACCGAGCTGGCTGGAATCATCCGCGACCTCGCCACGCCCGGCGATTTTGTGATTTGCCTCGGCGCAGGTAGCATCAGCAAATGGGCGGGTAACTTGCCGAAGGAGCTGGAAGCGTTGCCGAAGTGAGGGAAGGCCGCGTTTATAAACGGCGGGCCAAACCCCCTCAAAATCCAACCCCAAGGTCATTTGACGACACGATCTAAGCGCCTGGCTTAAAATCCACCACCTTCGCGCCGGGGAAG